>PCRZ01000026.1:0-2870 GCA_002772205.1 Candidatus Jorgensenbacteria bacterium CG23_combo_of_CG06-09_8_20_14_all_54_14
CACCTCCGCTTCCCGGTGGGTCGGATGAAAGCGGAAAATCTCACCGCGCCTTCCACAGAGGGTGCTACAGTTAACTGTAGCACCCTCTGATCTTCTGCGCTCGCTAAATACAATGAAGCTCCATGGACTTATCCAGCCTTCGTAGCCCCGCTTAGCGGGGCGGAGTAGGCCGCCTGTAGTTTTCTCTTGGCATACGAAAAGAGGGTGCTATAATCAATTATAGCACCCTCTTATTTTTTCTATACTCAAAAAAAACGGGAGATTATTCTAAATAAAATTCCACAAACTCACGCCTGTGGTTTTCTCTTGACGTAATAAAAACTTCTTACTGAAAAATTTGTAACGATTCTCCATGAGGAGTCACCGTCACGCTCCCCTCGTCGGTGCGAAATACTCTTGCACCCACCGACGCGAGACGCGCGAGCGTTTCGTGAGCGGGATGGCCGTAGGAATTTTTCCCTACCTCAATCACCGCGAGCGCGGGGTGGACCGCATTTAGGAACGCCGCGCCCGAGGAGTACTTGGAACCGTGGTGCGGCACCTTGAGGATATCAATGCGCCTGGTGATGAGTGGGAGGAGCGCCGCCTCCGCTTTGCCCCCAATGTCTCCGGTGAAGAGCGACGTTATTCCCTCGCTCAAAACCTCCATCACCACGCAGGCGTCGTTCGTCTCTTTGCTAGTGAGGAGTGCGGTGGTGGGCGAGAGCACGGAGGCCTCCGTGCCGCCGTTCGTGATGGCGTCGCCCATCCCAAGTGTGACGGTGCGCACGCCCCGCTCCGCGAGCGCTTTCTCCAATTCCGCAAACGCGGCGGCTTCGCTCACGCGAGCCGACATGAGGAACGCGCCTACACGGTAGCGCTTCACCACCTCTATCAATCCCCCGAAGTGGTCTACCTGCGGGTGACTCATTACAACTAAATCTATGTAGCGGTCGGTGGGCGGGAGAATTTTTGCAAGCTCTGTGAGCACCCTCCCGTCCAACGGACCTCCGTCAATGAGCATCTTCACACCCGTGGGAAAAACAAGGAGCGTCGCATCCCCCTGCCCAACGTTAAGGAAGCTGATGGCGAGGGACGCGTGGCCGGAATGTAGTGCGCCGATCTGCGCGATGAGGAGCGCGTCAAGCACCGCGACTGCGGCGAGGAGGATGATTGCTTTGTTCTTATGCCGCGCGAGCGCGGCGCGTATGCCTTTTAACATAAATTATGAAACCGACGAGCGCCGCGTAGTAAACAACGATAAGCCACACGCTCATTGCGGGCGCAAACTGGAGCGAGATCGACCCGAAGAATTTTATCACCCCTATCTCAAACCGCAGGAGCACCCACGCGAGCCATCCGCAAACGAGCACGAGATATTCCCCCGCCGCGGCAAGGAGCGCCGCGATAAACCCTACCCCCATGGTGAGCGGGATGAGTTCCAAGACCAGCACGTTCGCAATGAGCGAGAGCGGCGAGAACCCGCTGAATGAGGTGATGAGGAGCGGCACCACCGCGAGCTGCGCCGAAGTGGTGGTCATGAGATTATCACGCCATGAAAGGAATCCGCTTCCCTCCGGGATTTTGAAGAACGCGCCGAGGGCGGGGCGGAGGCAGGCGATGCCGAGGAGCGCGAGGAATGAGAGCTGAAACCCGACATCAAACATGAGCACCTTGGGATTCGCGAGCACCATAACGAGCGCCGCGAGCGCAACCGCGTTCCGGATGCGGTACCGGCGCCCCGCCTCACGCGCAATGAGGAGCAGTCCACCCATAATAGCTGCACGCACCACGGATGCCTCGCCGCCCGTCATGAGCACGAACCCGAGGATGGTGAGCACCGTGAGCGCGAACGCCCACCGCCGGCGCAAGAAAAAGACGAACGCACCCATCGCCGCCCATGCCACGATGGTGATGTTGTATCCCGAGAGCGCCACGAGGTGTGTGGTGCCGCTCTTCTGGAGCGACTCCTTGAACTCCTTTGAGAGCTCGCTCCGCTCCCCCAGCGTTATACCGCCCAGGAACGCCGCCTCCTCGGGCGGGAGCATCCGCGCGAAGGCGGCAGTCACGTGGTGCCGAACGTCAAAGAGGAATGCCCGCACCCGCGAACCGTGCCCGGAACCTTTCACGGAGAATTCCGGGAACGCCACGACACCGCTCACCCGCTCCTTCGTGAGGTAGCGCGCGTAACCGGCGGGAGCGGGCAGCTCCACCGCCCCGCTCACCGCAAGCTCGTCTCCGTACGTAACGACCGGGTAGGAGCGGAGCCGCAGGAGCACGTTCCCTGTGTAGGGCGCCGCAAGCGCGAGGACAGCTTCCTGCGACGTCCCACTGTGTTTTGGATCGTCAGCCACCACTCCCGAGAACGACGCTTTACCGGTCGGCAACCGCGCCGCGCGAAAATTTCTGTCGTCCTGCGTGTAGTAGAGCGCTCCCGTGGGGAGCAAAAGCAAGAGGGCAGCCATCGCGAGCCATCCCTTCCGCGTGATGCGCCGCCGAAAGCGACTAGTGATGCGTTCAAAAAAGGTCCACGCTACGGCACAGCCCAACTCCAGAGCGAGGAATAGCCACAGCGCCCCGGCCTTCACCCCCACGCTCGCGACGAGCACCCCGAGGAGAAAGAAGAGCGCCCCGAAAAAGAAAATGTCGTAGGAGCGCATGGAGATAACTAATAACTTACAACTGATAACATTCGTATAAATCCGTTTCAATCCGTATAAATCCGTGTCTTGTAAATGATAAAAAAAATCAAAGACCATTAAACAATTCCCTCCTTCACCTGGCTACTGGCGGGCAGGCGCGCAAATTGTTTAATCATCCCGCCTCCGGGTCCTTACAGTTCTGGCAGATTCTCGTCTCACTGGTCATCGTAGTGGGGTGCTATGACATGT
>PCRZ01000026.1:2938-13255 GCA_002772205.1 Candidatus Jorgensenbacteria bacterium CG23_combo_of_CG06-09_8_20_14_all_54_14
CAGTACACGATTTCCTTGCGTTGCGATTCTAACAGGTTTTAGTCTCTGCTTGCGTCGTTATACTATCGTTGCACGGATACGGCGCACACCCGCAGAACTCGCCTCTTCCTTCATAATTTTGAATTGCCCGATCTCCCCCGTGTGCCCCACATGCGGCCCGCCGCAGAACTCTTTGTTCCATGCACCCTCAAGCGAATGCCCGACATAGTACACTTTGACGCGCGTGGGATATTTCCACTTTCCGCCAGAGGCGGATCCGCCTTTGGCGGAGAAGAAATGGAGCGCGCCTGTTTTCTCGGCTTCCTCTTTCGGCATCTCCTCAAATTGCACCGGCAGGTCCTCGCGAATCTTCTCGTTCACGATATCCTCCACTCGCTTCAATTCCTCCGGCGTTACCTTGCGCGGAAACGTGAAATCAAAGCGCGTGCGCTCGGTGGTGATGTCGGAACCGCGTTGGGCAATTTCCTCTCCAAACACCTCGCGGAGCGCCTGATGTAAAAGGTGCGTCGCCGTGTGATACCTCGTCACTTTCTTCAATTCTTCCTCGCTCCCGGCTTTGATCTCACCTGTATCCAAAACCAAACCGTGGCCGCCGAATTTTTTCTCAACGCCGGCGCGGGAGATTTCTTGGTGCTTTTTGAACTCCTCGTCGAAATCTTCGCGCTTCAAATCTTTGGCCTTATCGCCGCCCAATTCTTTCACGATCTCGTACGGGAGGCCGAAGCTTTCATAGAGCATGAAGGCGGAACGTACGTCGAGCGTCGGCGCCCGCGCAAGCTCCCGGAGTCCCTTCTGGAGCGTCGCCTGGAAACGCTGGTGTTCCTCGTCAAACACCTCAAGCACCACCTCACGATTGAGCTCCGGGTAAAACCGCTCGCAGTTCTCAAATACCTCTTCAAAAAGGTGTACGGGCTTCACAGGATTCCCCGCAAGGTGCAGATACACCATTGTGCGCCGCATGAGGCGCCGCAGGACGTACCCCGCCTCCTTGTTGGACGGGCACACGCCGTCGGAAATAAGAAACGCAACGCCGCGGACGTGGTCGGCGAGGATCCGTTTGGTGCGCACCGGCATCGTCTCCGGCAGAAGTTTTAAGAGCGGTTCGAAAGTGTCCGTTTCAAAAATAGTCGGTTTCCCCTGCACCACCATCGCGAGGCGCTCCAAACCCAGGCCGGTATCAATGCCTTTTATCTTAAGCGGCGTCAAAATTTTCTTCCCTTCCGCGTCAATCCGCGTTTCATCCGCGTTAATCCGCGTCTTGCAGTAATACTCATTGAATACCAAATTCCAAACCTCCACGCCGCGCACATAGACCTCCGATGTCGGCCCACAAGGGCCTTCACTCCCCGTGGGACCCCAAAAGTTATCGGCGCGCCCCGCTTTCTTGACATTCTTTACGCCGAGCGATTCCCAGATTCTCTCCGATTCGGTATCCGCCGGCACCTCCTTATCGCCCGCAAACACGCTCACGTAATCAATCGGGAGTTTGAGCTTTTCGGTAATGAATTCATACGCATACTCGATCGCTTTCTCTTTAAAGTATCCGCCGAACGAAAAATTCCCCAACATTTCAAAGAACGTGAGATGTGACTCATCCCCCACCTCGTCAATGTCCGAGGTGCGGAAACATTTCTGGACCGAAACCGCGTTCTTCTTCTTAAAATCCTTCACCGCATCCAGCTCGCCGGTGTAGTACCGCTTGAACTGCTGCATCCCCGCGGTCGTGAATAGCACCGACGGGTCGTCGGGAATTAAAGATGAGGAAGGAACAATAACGTGTCCCCGTTTGGCGAAAAAATCAAGGAATTTTGCGCGGATTTCCTGCGAGGTCATAGCATATTCATTTAATGACTAACCACCCGCTAAGTCAAACGTATGGAAATAAAATCAACATCGTTTTTCCGCCGATTTCCACCCCCAATAAGTTTTGCACATACCTATAAAGAAGCTCTCGGAGCCGCGACGGCTTGGTCTCTCCGCCATCCGCCAAGCGGCGGAGGCGGAGAGCGCCGCGGCGAGAGCGCAGACCGGCACCCATCGCTGGAATGGGTGCACGGTCGGTTCTTTTAGGTATGTGCAAAACTCAGTACCCCTCCAATTTCTTCACCTTCGCGTGGCTCCGTATTTTCTCCAGCGCCTTCGCCTCTATCTGCCGGATGCGCTCGCGGGTCACGCCGAAAATCTTCCCCACCTCCTCCAGTGTGTGCGGAATATTGTCCTCCAAACCGAACCGCATGGCGAGGATCTTCCGCTCGCGCTCGTTCAGGTCTATGAGAATTTCCTTGATCTGGTCCCGCAGGAGCGCCACGCTCGCGAGTTGGTCGGGGCTCAAGCTCTGTTCGTCCTTAATGAAGTCGGAGAGCACCGAGCCCTCGTCGTCGTCGCCGATGGGGGTTTCAAGCGAAATGACCTCCTGCGATATCTTCTGGATGTAGTGGATTTTCTCCACGTCCACGCCGAGCTCCGCGGCGATCTCTTCAGGGAGCGGCTCGCGGCCGAGCTCCTGCATGAGGCGCCGCTTCGTTTGCATAAACTTCGTGATGGTCTCCACCATGTGAACCGGAATGCGGATGGTGCGGGAGTAGTCAGCCAACGCCCGCGTCACCGCCTGGCGAATCCACCACGTGGCGTAGGTGGAGAACTTGAATCCCTTGTGGTAATCAAACTTGTCCACCGCGCGCGAGAGGCCGATGTTCCCTTCCTGGATAAGATCCAAAATGGAGAGGTGCGGCGAGCGGTTCACATAGCGCTTGGCAATGGAAACCACAAGCCGGAGGTTTGCCTGGATGAGCTTCTGGCGCGCCGACTCGTCGCCCTCCTCAATGCGCCGCGCGAGTTCCTTCTCTTCCTTGGAGGTGAGAAGCGCAGTCCTGCCGATCTCCTTCAGATACATCTGCACGGCGTCGGGGAGGTCTCCCCCCACGCGCGTGGCGTTCCGAAGTTCCTCGGCGGTCACCTCGTCCCGGGTCACTTTCCCAACGAGCGGGCTCGGCTCCTGCACCTTGATCCCCTCCTTCTCAAGGCGTGCGTAGACCTCCTCCAGGAATCCGAGGTTGCGTTCAATGTAGGGAAAGTAGTTCAGCACCTCCACGTCCGTCACAAAGCCGCGCCCGCGCCCGCGGTGCACGAGTTCGGCGAGGGACTTTTGGTATTCCCCGAGGAGTTCCGACGAAATGGCTTTTTGTTTTGGCGTGGCCCTCCGGGCGGCCTTCGTTTTCCTCTTCGCCTTCCCCTTTGCGGGGTGCCGTCTGGGAATGCGAGGTCGCCGCTTCACCTTTCTATGGGGGCCTGCCTGCGCCCCGCCTGCGCGGGCAGGATGCAGGCGGCTTTTCTTTTGTGATTTCTTTTTCATGTGGGTTGATGCCGAGGCGCCGACCGCCCGGGCAAGGGGCAGGCGCTACAGCTTCAATTCGTCAATCCTCTTCGAAAGTGAATGAAAACGTTCTGCGGCTCGGGTAAGCAACTTTTCGTCACCGACTTCCTCAGCTTTTTGAATGGCGGTCTTGAGTTCCCGCTGTTCCCGCTTAAGCACCGAGATCTCAAGCTGGCGGAGCAGATCACTGAACTCTTTTGCGATGCAGTCGGGGGGGAATTGGGCCAGGAGGTAGCTCGCCTGCATCTGCAACGCGGCTCCCGTTTCTCCCTCGGGCTCGCCGAGCACCGCTTGGTAGCGTGCCGGCAGCCACGACTGCTTTTCACGTATGGTAGCCAAAAAATCACCCTTTGTAAAGGCAAGCCCCATGAGACGCTCCGCGAGAGCGTCCGCGCGGTCCGCGGGTTTCTTCGGTTCGAACTTCTCCCCCGCTTCAACATCGCGCGGCACCATAGGGAGCTCATTCAACTCCTTCATGAGCATCACCTCCGAAATGCCCGAGTATTTGGCGAGGCCCTTGAGCCACGCGGTCTGCTCGGTGGCGCTCTTCAAACGCTTTATCTTCTGCAGGATGCTCCGGACGATGCGTTTGGTCTCCGTGAGCTCGCGGGTTCCCGCCTCGTCGCGCGGAAAGTAGTGCGCGAAAAGGTGTGAGAATGCCGCCTTCGCCGACGCCACCGCACCCGCGAGGAACCCCGGGTCCTTCTCCGCCGCCTCGGCCGGATCCTTGAACCCGCCCAAATCCGCCACCTTCACATAAAAATCAAAGTTGTTTAAGAGGTCCAAGCTCCGCTCGAGCGCGTGGATGCCCGCCTCGTCATTGTCAAAGCTTAAGATCATCGTGTCGGCGAGCCGCCGGAGCTTCTCTAAATGGAACGGGGTGAGCGCGGTCCCCGAGACGGCAACCACATTCTTCACCCCCGCCTGCCACGCCATAAGGAGATCCATTTGCCCTTCCACAAAGAGAGCGCTCCGCGCATGCGCAATGTCATTTTTAGTCATGTGAAACCCGTAGAGAATTTTTGATTTGTTGAAAATGGGCGTCTCGGGGCTGTTGAGATACTTTGGAGCGCCCGCCGCCGCTCCCTCCGTCGCTAAAGCTATGGCGGGCGAGGAAGCTTTGGCGGGCAAGTCGCTTCCCTCGCCGGCGGCGCCTTCGAGCAAGCGCCCCGTGAACGCCACCGTTTTACCCACGCTGTTCATGATTGGAAAAATGATGCGATTGAAAAAATGGTCGCGATAGAGCCCCGCGGTATTCTTGTGAGTGAGACCGGCGCGCGCAATGTCGTTCACATCAAAACCGGAGTTGATTAGGTGAACGGTGAGTGCATCGCCACCGGGCGCGAAGCCGAGCTCAAATGCCTCAACCGTTTCCGGTTTCAAGCCGCGCTTCTCTATATACGCGCGCGCGGCACCATGCGTTTGCAAGGCGTCGCGGTAAAATTCCTTCGCCTTCTCGTGAATCTCGTAGAGCACCCCGAACTCCCGCTGCTCCCGCGGCGAGAGCGTCTGGAGCGGCACCCCGGCCTTCTCGGCGAGGACGCGGAGCGCCTCCGGGAACTCCAGGTTCTCGTAGCGCATGAGGAACGTCACAATATCGCCGTCCGCGGCGCACCCGAAGCAGTGGAACCGCTGCCGGTCCGGCGAGACGATGAACGACGGGGTCTTCTCTGGGTGGAACGGGCAGAGCGCCTTGAAATTCTTCCCCGCCGGCAGGAGGGTGATATAGCCACGGATGAAATCAACGATATTCAGTTTTTCCTTGATGCGGTCAACGTCGGTGGAAGCCATGCATCCCCAGTTTACCTCGCGGCGAGCACCTTGCCAAACCGTTCAATAAAAAGCCGCGCAGGGCGCTATAGAGCAGTACAACCAGCCCGCGAACCGGCTGTATCTTATTTCCCGGGTTAAGGTTTAATCATTGTGATAATACCGCTGGTTGGATTGTTTAGATTGTTTAGTTAGTATTATATTAATAAAAAATCCTTATGTTTAAAGGAGCGAAAAAATTCCTAAAAATTGCGGGCCCCGGGGTCATTACCGGAGCGACAGACGATGACCCGTCTGGAATAGCAACCTATACCCAGACCGGAGCTCAATTCGGTTATGGGCAGTTATGGACCGTACTGTTGATGCTTCCTTTTATGACGGCAATTCAGGAGGCATGCGCCAGAATCGGGGCGGTTACCGGCAAGGGCATCGCGGAAGTCATCAAAGAACACCACGGCAAAAAGATATTGTATTCAATATTGTTCCTTATCATTGTTGCGAACACAGTGAACATTGGAGCCGATCTGGGGGCTATGGGAGCAGCTGCTCATCTTATAATTCCGATTAATTTTGCGGTGCTTACCCTTCTTTTTACCGCAGTCGTCTTACTACTGGAGGTATTTACGTCCTACAAGGTATACGCCAAAATTTTAAAATGGTTTGCTCTGGCACTCCTTTCCTATCCGATTACGGTCTTCTTGATTAAGCAGCCGTGGGGGACATTACTTAGCGCTACATTCGTTCCTCATATTGAATTAAGTTTCGCCTTTTTATTTATCATTACGGGCGTACTGGGGACTACCATTTCCCCATATATGTTTTTCTGGGAGGCCTCTGAAGAAGTGGAGGAAGAAAAGGAAAAACACATGATAAAAAGGGGCCTGCCGCATATTACCCGAAAATTTATTCATTCATTGAGGTTAGATAATTTTATTGGGATGCTTTCCTCTCAAATCGCCACTTGGTGCATTATTGTGGTTGCCGCTACGGTGCTGAACGCCAACGGCGTAACCGATGTCCGCACTGCCGCGGATGCAGCGAAGGCTCTCAAACCTTTGGTTCATACGTTCCCAAATGCAGGATTCCTGGCGGAACTGATATTTGCTGTTGGCATAATAGGCCTCGGCTTGCTGGCCGTGCCGATTCTGTCTGCCTCGGCCTCGTATGCCCTATCCGAAGCATTGAACTGGAAGGCCGGCTTGAATCTGAAGTTAAAACGAGCTCACGGCTTTTATGGGATAATCACCATTGCCACACTCATCGGACTCACCATCAATTTTATAGGGATAGATCCAATCAAAGCCCTTGTTTTCACTGCCGTATTTAACGGAGTCGCCGCCGTTCCGCTCATATTCATAATCGCTAATATCGCTCGGAGCGAGAAAATCATGGGGCAGTATAAAAGCGGTGTATTGTCGAATATCTTTGTGTGGGCTACTTTTACACTTATGGCTGCTGCCGCGATTGCCATGTTCTTCGCTCTAGGGAAAGGTTGGTGAAAATAAAAGCTGTGTCTCATTGAGACACAGCCGCAGTGATTCTCCGAATCTCCCTCCTGTAATTCAAAAGGAACTGGCACTCGCGAATCTGACCCTTGCCGCCTTTCCGATTGAAAATGCGGATTTTCAAGGCGGGGTTTTCCATTGCCATCTCGAGTACTCGGTTCAAGTAGGCACCGGGAAACCGATAAACGTCGCGAGGAATTCCTTCGGTGTCTTCAACTCCGGAGAGGGCATCCTCATCAATTGAAACACGTAGTGACTGAAGATACTGCGTCACGAGGAAATTGATGTGAGAGCTCGGAGGAATTTCAATAAACCACTGATAAACACTGTCCCAAAGAGCATGCACGATTTTAGCCATACGCCACCTCCGAATTCAGAAATGAAAAATGTGAACGAGTTCCGCACTCACTCTACGCCAGTCAATTTGCTTCGTCAACGCAAAAAGCTTGTCCTCAAAAGTGCAACATATGTCGCACTTTTGAGGACAAGAAAATTTTGAATGCGGGGATTCCCGGCGTCGGGGAGCGGCGGCACGTGGACCTCGAACCCGCGCGCCTCAAGCTCGCGCTTGAGCCACGGAAACCATCCCTCCTCAGGGTATCCGTCCCACCCATGAACGATGAAAACGCGCTTCATTTTACTTCCAACAGTTCCACTTCAAAGATCAAGGTGGCGTTCGGCGGGATGAGGCCGCCCCCGGCACCCGCACTCCCATACCCGAGTTCCGGCGGAATGGTGAGCTGCCGCTTCCCTCCCACTTTCATCCCCGCCACGCCTTCGTCCCATCCCTTAATAACCTGCCCCGCGCCCAAGGAGAATGAGAACGGCTGGCTGCGGTCGTACGAACTGTCAAATTTCGTCCCGTCCGCGAGCGTGCCCGC
Organism: Candidatus Jorgensenbacteria bacterium CG23_combo_of_CG06-09_8_20_14_all_54_14; assembly: GCA_002772205.1. Lineage (GTDB taxonomy): Bacteria > Patescibacteriota > Minisyncoccia > UBA6257 > GWB1-50-10 > 20-14-all-54-14. The sequence continues at coordinate 10,468 of PCRZ01000026.1, forward strand.
GTAGTTCACCGTAACCGTTTGCCCAACTTTCGCTTCGGCGCCGGCGCCTACCACAAGGTCATTTATCTTCAGCCCGTCCGGCAAGGTAATTTCGCTCCCCTGATTCGGATTATTTTGTTCCATATTTTTATTGCTATTGTTCCCAAAGAGAAAATACGCCCCGACGATCACCACAGCCGCGATGAGTGCAAGAATGATTGTTTTATTGTTCATGATTTGGCGGAGGGGGCGAGATTCGAACTCGCGGTACCTTGCGGTACACAGTCTTTCCAGGACTGCCGTTTAAACCACTCGCGCACCCCTCCTTTCTCTCTTTTCTATTGTAGAACGAGTATCTTAAAATTTCCATCTACACCGCCACCCCACATTTCACCTACCCCATTTTATCACATGAGCGCGCGGTCGCGCGCTCATGTGATATACTTATAATAAAATACTGAAATACAACATTCTATGACGAGAATAGAGAAAAATTCCAGGCCTTATCATATCCTGAAAACCGCTCTCGTGGGCGGCGGCGTGTTGTTCATTAGCACCATTTCGCCGTTGAGCGGCACACTCCTGATAAAGAAACTGATAAAGCAATACCTCAAGGACAAGAAAATACGGAAGGAAAGATTCTTACAAGATGTAAAAAGGCTCCAGAACCGAAAACTCATTGATTACGTTCAGCTGCCGGACGGGAAGATAAAAATCACCCTCACAAAATTGGGGAAAAATAAGATATTAACCTACAATCTTGACCACATGAAATTAGAAGAGCGACCGTGGGATGGGAAGTGGCGACTCATCACTTTCGACATACCCGACTACCAAAAGAATGCGAGAAATGCGCTACGAAAGAAAGTGAGGGAATTAGGATTTTATCCGCTCCAAAAGAGCGTGTTTATTACACCGTATGAATGCGAGAACGAAATTGATTTCATTTGCAGTATCTTTGAAATCAACCGAAATAATGTTTTGATCTTGGAAGTCGGAAATTTTGAGGGTTCTGAAAAAATGAGACATTATTTTCACTTATAAATTCATCGCACATTTATCACATGAGCGCGCGGTCGCGCGCTCATGTGATAACGCGACAACGCCGATAATACTAAACAAAACTAAATCTAAATAAACACGCGCGCTTGAGACGATATTATTCAGTAAATCCAAAAATTCACCAGCTCCCACTGGAGCCGCCACCGCCCGAACTGCCGCCGCCGAAGCCGCCGAAGCCTGAGCCCGACGAAGAGCCGCCGCCGAAGCCGGCCCCGCCGAGCCACCACGGCGGCATTCTACCTTGGGATTTGAACTTTCCGTAATTTTTGGAAACTACGTAATCAAACAGCAATCCGATCGGAATGAGCAGCCCCACTGCGATCACGCCCGTGTAGAGAAACCCCTTGAGGAGTCCTATCACGACACCGGCAATGCCGCCTAAAACGCCGCCCGCCCACCATGATTTGGAGCGCCCGAGAATGCTCGCGAGCCAGAGGGGCGCAAAGAGAATGAGCCAGAACCAATCTATATTTATCCGATTATTCCGATCTCCAGAAGACACCTCCGCCGATGGAATAACTTCCCCTCCCACCGCCGCGATGATCTTATCTACCGCGCCGTCAATGCCCGCAAAAAACTTCCCGTCGCGGAACGCCGGCACTATCACCTCTTGGATAATCCAGTAGCTCTGGGCATCCGTGAGCGCGCCTTCCAAACCATACCCGACCTCTATCTTTACCTCGTGGTTGCCGCGCGAAATGAGGAGGAGCACGCCGTTGTCCTTGCCTTTTTTGCCGATACCCCACTCTTCAAAAAGCTTCACCGCGAAATTTTCCACAGTGTCGCCACCGAGGTCCGGCACGGTGACCACCGCGAGCTCGTTCCCGGTGCTTTTCTCAAACGCCGAGAGTTTCGCCTGGAGTGCCTCGACTTCGCTCGGTACAAGCATCCCCGCAAAATCATTCACAAACCCTGCGGGCTTGCCCGGGCTCGCGTAAGCAAACACAAGGAGCGGCATTAACACGGCAACCGCTACCGCACCGATAACTATTCGCTTATTCCCTCCGCCGCCAAAACTTTGGCGGGCAAGCGCGCGAATTAGAGAATACGTCATTCGTATATTAGGGGTGCTACAGTTAACTGTAGCACCCTCCTCTTTCCCATCCAAATCTTAGGAAGTACGACTTCCTTGTCTGGAAGTCGGACTTCTGAACATTAAAACTGCACCTGCGGGGCGTTCTCCGCGCCCGCCGCGGCCTCAAAGTATGTGCGCTCGCCGAACCCGAAAATGCCGGCAATCACGTTCGAGGGGAACCGCTTCACCGCGACGTTCAGCACGCGCACCGTATCATTGAAGCGCTGGCGCTCCACCGAAACGCGGTTCTCCGTCCCCTCCAGTTGCGCCATTAAGGTCTGCACGTTCTCGGAAGATTTGAGCGTCGGGTAGTTCTCCACGACCGCGAGCAAGCGTCCGAGCGCGGTTTCCACCTCGCCCGCCGCGGCGGCTTTTGCGTCCACCGTCACCGCGCCAGAATACCTCGTCCGCGCCTCGGCCAAGGTATCAAAGATGACCTGCTCCTGCTTCATCATGCCCTTCACTGATTCCACGAGGTTCGGGATGAGGTCCAGCCGGCGCTGGTACTGCGCCTCCACCTGCGCCCACTGGTTATCAACCGCTTCGTTCTTCCCGATAAACCCGTTGTATGCGCTCCACCCGTAGAGGAACACCGCGACCGCGACCGCCAGAACAATCCACCAAACTTTTTTCATGTCTTCTTTATACTAAATACTTTATACTTGATACTTT
>PCRZ01000019.1:0-275 GCA_002772205.1 Candidatus Jorgensenbacteria bacterium CG23_combo_of_CG06-09_8_20_14_all_54_14
AACTGCCGCTCCATACTACGCTAAAGCTCCGTAGGGCAAAGCAAAGAAAAACTTGCTTGTCCGCGCGCCGTCGCTAAAGCTATAGCGGCGTGCAGCCATAGCCCGAAGGGCGACGGCGGAAAATTGTCACTCGCTTCGCTGAAGCTTCAGCAAAGCAGGTCGGCGCGGCAGTTTTACCCGCGCACCAGTCCGCCTTAGGCAGACGGTGCGGGGTTCCCTGCCTGCGCAGGCAGGCGCTCCACGGAACCCCGAATAGAAAGAAGCCACGGGCGGCC
>PCRZ01000019.1:378-10509 GCA_002772205.1 Candidatus Jorgensenbacteria bacterium CG23_combo_of_CG06-09_8_20_14_all_54_14
CATAGCACCCAAATTTATGCTGCCCCCAATTCAGACATTTTCGCGGGCCTTTGCCTCGCCGGAGTGGCTCTCGCCTCGGCGAAGCCTCTGGCGTAGCCTGGGTCGGCCACGCAGGCGGGGGAGAAATTCCTTGTCCCGAGCTTGCCGAGGGGCAAAATGCGCCGTGCCCTGTAGTAAACTTTGCTTTACTACCGGGGTCCAAACTATTTTAAGAATAGTCCACTAATTCAAAACACTCCGACTCGAGTCGGAGTGTTTTTTATTGCCGCAGATTCATTTTCAGCCGCACTTCGCTCCCTCAAACCCGCAGGCGACGCAGACCATCTTCACGCCGTTAGAAGATACCATCTCGCTCGCGCAGACCGGGCAGTGGAGCACTGCCTCAACAGCCGTCTCATCTTCCGCTTCCACTTTTACCTCGGATTCCGCTTCCATACCCACTCCCCATTATACTCTCCGCCGCTTTTTCCACATTTGACCGCTTCACCGTTCCGTGGCACAATACTATAAGCAATTGCCTTCAATAACTTTTAAAATAGGAGGAACGCATGAACAGCAATGAAAGCCATTTGACAGCCGAAGCGAAGCGCATTGCAGGAATTGCCGAGAATACCCAACGGGTGATAGGCGCTTTTCAGAAAAAACTTCTGATCTCCGAGGCCGATGCGGCAATGCTCCACGACGCCGAGGAGTTTTTTGAGGAAGTCATAAGCGGCGTCGAAGCAGTGGACGCTTTCAACCGACGCCACAAACTCACACTTTTTTGGAACCTCTCAAGTCTTCACGAACTCGACGCTGCAATCTGGTACCTCTCGCTCCGCAAACTCGGGGAATGCAGGCCCAGTGCCGTGCACGAAATCGTGCACGAGGTGCGTACATGGAACGCGGTTCTCAGAAAAATGGAATTTAGTGAGGATCTGGAACGGGACGAAAAACGGGCGTTCGAGGAATTGTGGCAATTCCTCGGAGAAACGATTTCCCTCGCCGAACGCATCGCGGGCGGAGAACCGCTCCCCGCAATCGCGCTGGAACCGGTAGCGCAGGAGGAAACATAGCATAAGAGGAGGCGAGACCGATGGTTTCGCCTCTCTCTTTTGAAAGCGTTGTATTGCGGGACATGCTTATGCTACTATAGGGCCATTCAGTACCGAACCAACAACGCCATCACCGCACCCCAGCTCCGCGTCATTGACGCGGCGGGCGCGAACCTCGGGATTTTGGAACGCACGGAGGCGCTCCGCATCGCGAGCGAGCAGAGAATGGACCTCATTGAGATAGCGCCCGCCGCAAAGCCGCCGGTGGCGCGCATCATGAGCTTTGACAAATTCCGCTACCTCAAAGAAAAGGAGGAGAAGAAACAACAACGGGCGGAGAAGAGCAAGGGCCTGAAGCACGTCCGCATCACCCCCCGCGCGGCCCTGAACGACCTCCACATCAAAGCCCGCCAGGCGGAGAAGTTCCTGAACGAGGGGCACAAGCTGGAGATACGCCTCTTCATGCGGGGGCGCGAGAAGGGTAATAAGGAGTGGGCGTTAAAAAAACTTGATGAATTTCTAAAAATGATACCGGTCCCCCACCAGATGACCATGCCGCCGCGCTGGGGCGGGCGCGGATTCATTACCCAAATCGGGAAAAAATAGGCGTGGTCTTGTCAAACTTTGCAGGGAAGGGTAGTATGGCGGGGCACGTGGGAACGTGCCAATTTTATTCAACGGGACCTATGGCACGTAAAAGCTTCACTAAGCGGATCAGGATCACAAAGCAAGGGAAGGTGTGCCGCCGCGCCATGACGCTCGGACACTCGCGCGCCAATAAGAGCGGTCGCCAGCTCACCCGAAAAAAGAAGATGCGGGGGCTCATGGGCATCTCATTAATTAAAACTGCACCGTATCAATAAATATTATGACTAGGGTAAAACGAGGAACAATTGCACACAAGAAACGGGAGCGGCTCCTCAAAACCACGAAGGGGTTTCGCTGGGGCCGCAAATCCAAAGAGCGCGCCGCGAAGGAAGCGCTCCTCCACGCGTGGAGCAGCGCGTTCAAGGGGCGCAAGGAGAAGAAACGGGACTACCGCGCGCTCTGGAACGTGAAAGTGAACGCCGCCGCGCGCGGCGAGGGCACGAAATACAGCGCGCTCATCCACGCATTGAAACTGAAGGGGGTAAAGCTGGACCGGAAAATATTAGCCGACCTTGCCGAACACGAACCGGGGGTGTTCAAGAAAATTGTGGAGTTTGTGAAATAGCCCCGCCGCAGATGGCGGGGTTTTCGGCTTCAATTGAAGGTTTTTTGCGCTCCGCCGCAACAAAACCACTCTTAGGCATTTCAACACCGACTCTACAGTGAAGCTCCACGGGCTTATCCAGCCTTTGTAGCCGAAGCTACTTCGGCGGAGTAGGCCGCCCGTGGCTCCTCTCTATTCGGGGTTCCGTGGAGCGCCCGCCTGCCGGCGGGCAGGGAACCCCGCACCGTCCGCCTAAGGCGGACTGGTGCGCGGGTAATATATGTCCTATTGGACGGCCGTCCAATAGGACATATTCTTTAGCGACTTGATACTCCCCGTTTTTAACCCTGCCCCGTTGAGACCACTAACACGACTTCCTCCGCCACTCAAACCGCGCCAAATCAACTTTCCCTCTTTTTACCTCCACGCCTTCTTTTTCCAACATCGTTACCTTCGCCCGCGCCCCACGCGCGAAACCGCCCACACTCCCGTCCGAGCACACCACACGGTGGCAGGGCACTGGCGAGTACGATGACTTTTGACAATGACTATGACTGAATTTCTGCCAGTCATCGTTATGGTCATTGTCATAGCTGGTTGCGTAGAGCAACCGCGCGTAGTTTTTGCTCAGCGCATTCCCCGCCGCGCGCGCGGCGCGCGGAAAACCCGCAAGCCACGCCACCCGCGCGTAGGTTGCTACCCTACCGCGCGGAATTTTTCTCGTCGCCCGGTACACCCGGTAGCAAAACTGCGACTGCTTCTGTGTTCTCACACTATGATAAAAACTTTCTGCTCAACGAGCCATACCAAACTCCAAAACCGTCTCTTACTTTGCAGGTGCTCCTGTGGTCGCAGTTCTACTACCGGGTATATCTTTCTTGTGAACGATGAGGTCATAGACGTGTTTCAGGTGCCGGCGAAGATTCGGTTTGGAGAGCATCCGCGCCGCATCCCGGTAGAGGAACCACCCGTACCCCTCGTGCCGCTCCCCTTGATGGTGTTCCGGCACTATCTTCACCCGCACCCGCGGCTCCCGGGTCTCCGCAAGGTAATACGTCACCGTTTTAAATATTTTCCTCCGGTTCCGCACATAGGTGAAATTGTCGTGCACCCTGAACGGTTCCTTGAACCTGAGGTCGCGGGACCGCAAACCTGTCTCTTCCTCCACCTCGCGGAGCGCTGCACGAAAAGCGTGTTCACCCTCACCAAGCTTGCCTTTGGGGAAGTTCCAATAGGCGCCGCCGCTATAGAGGAGTAGGAACCGCGGCCCTTCCCCTGTCCGGCGGTAGATGATGATGCCGGCGGAGATTTCACGCCCCGGCGCCATCGGAGGTCTCGCGGGTCTTATAAATATCTTGCGTTCCATGGACGCTTTGGCTAGTGCGGAGTGCCTGCCGGCGTGTGGTCGCGGATGAACGGCGTTTCACAGGCGCCGTCCCTCCCGCCGGGGAAGATTAGGTTCGGCACCATGACGAGGAGCAGCGCGCTCGCAAAGGAGAACACCCCCGCAAGGATGAAGATGGCGTTGAATCCGAAGAAGCTCACCGCAGCCCCGCCCGCCGCCGCGGCGATACCCGACGCGATGCCGAGCGTGGTGTTGTCCAGGGACCAGTCAAATGCATAGTGCTCTTTGTCCAGGTGGCGCGAGAACATCGCCGACCACGCGGGAATGTAGAGCCCGAACGCAACCCCCTGGAGAAAGGCAACCGCGATGAGCCCCCGGACGCTCACCGCGAGCGGGAATGCCATTGCCGCAAAGCCCGCGAGTACGAGCCCCGCAATGAGGGTGAAAAAATCGTCCTTTTCACCCTTGTGCCGGTCAATGAACATCGCCACGGGAACTTGGACAAGGGAACGCACCAACCAGTACACCGCCACCGCCACTCCCACGGTAGCGGCCGTGGCTCCGGCGATGCGATCCACCACAAAGAGCGCGAACACGGGGTTCACGAGCCCCCACCCGCCCCACAGGAGCAGGTCGGCGGCAATGAACGAGCGGATGACGCGGTTCACGCGAACCTCCGGAAGTTTGAGATCAATCCTGATGTGCATCGGTTCGTCTATTCCTTTACGGCGAATTGAAACTCTCCGCCGCCAAATGAAATGGTAACGGTACTCCCACGCTTCAGCTCCTTCCGCAGAATTCTTTCCGCAAGCACTCCCCTCACCTTCTCCGAGATCACCTGCCGCAGGGGGCGCGCGCCGAAGACAGGGCTGTACCCGAGGCGGGTGATCTCCCGGATTGCGCTCTCCTCAACTGCGAGAGTAACCCCGTGGCTGTCACTTAAAAGATCGGCCACCTCCTTCACGAGAAATCCGGTGACGGTATATATCTCTTCTACGGAAAGGTTGCGGAACACGATGATATCCGAGAAGCGATTGATAAGCTCCGGCTTGAAGTAGTCGGTGAGTTTTTTCTTCAGCTCCTCGGCGATGTCGGGCACGGTGCGGCCCTGCTCGATCTGTTCCTTGATGAACTGCGAGTTGGCGTTGGACGTGGCGATGATGATGGTGTTCTCAAAGTTCACTGTGCGCCCCAAGCTGTCGGTCAGGCGCCCGTCGTCAAACACCTGGAGGAAGAGGTTCAGGAGATCGGGGTGTGCCTTTTCAAACTCGTCCAGGAGGATAAGTGAATAGGGTTCGGCGAGCACCGCGTCGGTCAAAACCCCCGTGCGCTCGCCGTCCGGCGTGCCGATAAGGCGAAAGATGCTCTGCTTGTCCTGGTACTCTGACATGTCAAAACGGTGCATACGCTCCTTGGCACCGAAGTTCGCCTGTGCGAGAAGTTTCGCGAGCTCGGTCTTCCCCACGCCGGTTGGCCCCACGAAGAGGAAAGTGGCGATTGGGCCGCCCTTCCGCGCGAGGCCGCTCCGGTACTCGCGGAGCGCCCGCGCCACGTCCCCCACCGCGGTATCCTGGTTCACGAGGCGCTCGTGGATGGTGCGCTCAAGGTTCAGGAGCTTCTCGGTCTCCACCACGCCCGCGCTCGCGATGGGCACCTTTGTCTGCGTCTGCGCAGCCGCCACCACATAGCCCTCGTCCAAAATCTTTGCCTTCTCCTCGCGCGCCCCCGCGAGCGACTGCTTCAGGAGCTCAAGGGCGCTCCCGGGGAGGGGGTTGGTGCGAAGGTAGCGGTGGGCGAGCTCCACCGCCTTCCGCACCGCGCGGAAGGTGATGGAAATCTTGAACTCGCGCTCAAGAATAATGCTCGTGTAGACCAGGATGCGGACCGCCTCCGCCTCGGTGATCTCCTCCACTGGTATCACCTCAAACTGTTCAAGAAAATCCGAGCGCGGCTCAATGTACTGTTTGAACTCCTTGGGGAAGGTGGCGGCAATGACCGGTACGGCATCGTTCTTCACGAGCGGGAGGAAGAGGTCAATCGCGGACAGTTTCTTCGCATCGCCGGTGCGGAAGAGGTTGTGCGCATTATTAATTACGAGCATGATGTTCCCCGCGAGGATAATCTCCTCCACTATCTTTTGGAGCCGGCCGGAGAGCACCTCGGGCGTGGCGTTGGCCACGAGATCGGATATCTCGAGCGATACGAGGCGCTTATCAAATAGCACAGGCGGCACCTCGTCCTTAATGATGCGGAACGCGAGGTGGGCTATGATGGTAGATTTTCCTATCCCAGGAGCCCCCACGAGGAGCGCATTAGGTTTCCCCAGCCGGGAAATGGCGGAGAGGAGACGTTTAAATTCCACCTGGTGCCCCACGAGGAGTCCCACTGCCTCCGCGCGGGCAAGATTGGTGAGATCGGTGCTGAACTGGTCCAAGGTAGGGGTCGGCCGCGCGGTCCAGGCACGGTTCATCACCCGCCGCCGGAGGAAGTGGGGGCGGTACGCAAATCCACCGAGGACCGCAGGCACCCGCCGGAGGCGTGAGAGTCGCTTCGCCCAGCGCCCGAAGATGACGGCCTCTGTCACATCTTCGGTAGAAAGATTAAAAAATTCAAAGATGGAGGCGAGGGATGGTTCCCTTATCGCCGTTAAAGCCGCGAAGAGGTTCCGCGGCTCTATGAAACGCTCGTCGGTGGCGCACGCCATGTGGTACGCACTCACCATGAGGGTCTCTACCAGCTTCAAAAGCTCCCCCTTCTCCGGCGCCTCGGCGGAAACGCTCTCCGCAAGGTATTTCTCCACGCGCTCCGCGAACATAGCCGGGTCCACGCTCAACCGCCGGAGCGACTCTTTTATCTCGCGCTGTTCGGTGAGTTCCCGGAGCAGCGTTAGGTGGAATCCTTCTCGGAGGGCGAGTGATTTCCGGGACGCGTAGTTCACAGCTCGGAATGCGGCGGGGGTCACCGCCTCGGCGACATTCACTCGTTCACCCTTGAGCTCCGTTAATGTTTTCTCTCCCTCTCCCACGTGGAGCAGGCGGTCCACGAGAAAGAACGCCGTGAAAACCCCCAAGCTCCGCAGATAGGGAAGGTCGGAGAGAATGAAAAGGCCGCCCGCGAGCGCCGCGATGAGGTACGCGCAGTAGCTTGCGAGGCGCACAAAGAATTCCCCCGCAGAGGTGAGGGAGAGGCGCGGCTCGCGGTAGTAAAATGTTTGGGTCATACGAGGGGCGTAATGGCCTTGAAAATCAAATAGACGGGGATGAGGAGCCAGAGGAGATACACCGCGATGGCAAAACAGATCACCACCGCGTAGACCACGCTCGCCACCACGAGGCGGATGAGGCGCAGGGGAAAACCGAGCGCATAGCCGATAAAGGAGTAGTCCTTATAGAGCGGCTCAAAGAGGTGCTGGGCGGTTATTTTCCAGGCGAGGTAGTAGTCCAGCCGCTCAAGCTGGTTCAGGACAAAATTGGAGTACAGGCGGCCGCTCTTCACATACCAGTGACGCAGGAACTCAATGAGGCGGTAGAAGAAACGTTCCACCACATAGATGAGCGCGGTGTCTGTCATTGAATTCATTATAACTTAGAACAGTGATGACTGCTGAACCGGCGGGGCGCTTTCCGCCACGGGAGCGGCGAGCTCCTCGCGCTTCGCAATCACCGCGGGGAGCTTCTGGAACGCCTCGGTGAGCTCCTTGAGGGTCTGGGTGGAGCGGAGTGCCGCGGCGGTGTGGAAGAGGGGGTAGACGTACCGCCCGCCCACACGGAAAAGCTTCCCCTGGTCGCGGGAAATCTTCGCGGCGGGGAGAAAGTAGTTCATTGCGAAGCGCCCGAGGGGTGCAACGACTTTCGGCGCGATGATGTCAATCTGCCGCGCGAGGTAAGGGGCGTACGCGGCAATCTCTTCGGGAAGCGGGTCGCGGTTCTCCAGCGGGCGGCGCTTCACAATGTTTGTGATGTAGACGTCTTCACGCTTCCAGCCCAAACCCAAAATGAGCTTGTCCAAAAGCTGACCCGCGCGCCCCACGAAGGGGCGTTTTAGTTGATTTTCGTAGAACCCAGGCGCCTCGCCGATGAACATGACCGCCGCATCGGGACTCCCCTCACCAAAGACGAGGTTGGACTCGCGGAGGGGGAGGCCCTCATCGCGCGCGAGCTCATCTTCCAGTGCGCGGAGGGATTCGGTTTTGGTCATTTAAAGCGATTATAAACCGCATTAAAAGTTATGCACAGTACCACCATTGAAGCGGCCACTTTCGTGTTTGGAATCGTCAGAAAACGCGAGGTGATCGTATGTGGTTTTCGTGGGATGTGGATAACTCACCATTTTACACTTTCTATTTATTTTCTATAATATCAGTATGGTAACAAAAAGGCAAAAACAAGTCCTCGATTTCATAACTGATTATCGAGAGCGAAAAGGGTATGCCCCCTCGCTTGATGAAATACGCAAGAAACTCAAACTTGCGTCAGTTTCAACAGCTCATTTTCATGTCTCCAAGCTCCGCAATTTGGGGTATTTAGTAAAGGAAGAAAATAAACCGCGATCTATTGATGTCGTGAGACGCGAGGGTATGGTTAAAATTCCTCTCTTGGGGACTATTGCCGCCGGACAGCCCATTGAAGCGATTCAAGATAAGGAAATGATCGCGGTCCAGAAAAGCAAGATTCCTTCCTCGTCAGAAGTGTACGCCCTCCGTGTGGTGGGTAACAGTATGATTGATGAAAATATAAACGACGGCGATGTTATTTTAGTGCGCCAACAAGAAACCGCCGAGAACGGACAGAAAGTAGTAGCTCTCATTGAGAATCACGAAGCAACATTAAAGAAATTCTACAAAGAGCGAGGGCATATCCGCTTACAGCCAGCCAATAAAAATATGGAGCCGCTCATCTTTCGAAACGGCCGAGATGTTTCCATACAAGGAATAGTACTTGATGTAATCCGAGATGTTGGCGCACCTATTCCTGAAACTGTTTTACCAAGAATAATAAAGCAGACGGATAGGAAAAGTTCTCCATATTTTGCGGCAGATAATATTTTGATATACAAAGATGATATTTTGAAAATTAGCTCGATACCAAACAATTCAGTGGACTTAATTGTTACCTCGCCACCCTACAATGTGGATATTCACTATAATTCTCATGCAGACAATTTATCTTACGAGGATTATTTGGAATTTACCCAAAAATGGATAAAGAAGTGTTTTGATCTCGCAAAAGGCGAAGGACGATTTTTGCTTAACATTCCGCTTGATAAAAATAAAGGCGGCCAAAAATCAGTTGGCGCGGATATTACGAAAATCGCGAAAGACATCGGCTGGAAATATCACTCAACAATCATTTGGAACGAGGGCAATATATCGCGCCGCACTGCTTGGGGTTCTTTTATGTCCGCCTCCGCCCCTTATGTTATCGCTCCGGTTGAATTGATTTTGGTTTTGTATAAAAATAGTTGGAAAAAAACAGGAGGGAGTAGAAAAAATGACATCACAAAACAAGAGTTTATGGATTGGACAAATGGGGTCTGGACTTTTAACGGCCAGAGCAAAAAAGGAGCAGGCGGACATCCTGCACCTTTCCCAATTGAATTACCGAGGAGGTGTATAAAATTATTTAGTTTCGTTGGCGATACTATTCTAGATCCATTTTTAGGCAGCGGATCAACACTAATCGCATCTTATTTGCACGGCAGAAAAGGAATCGGAGTCGAAATTGACGAAAAATATTGCAATATCGCAATAGACCGCTTGCAACAAGAGGCTAAAATAAATCAACCAAACTTGTTAAAATAACACCATGAAAAAGAATAAGAAGAAAAATGACCATATTCAAAAAGACCTCGTTGTTGAGTTCTTTAGGAAAAATCCGAACCGTGATATAAAACACCCGGAAGTTGTTGATTGGGTGGTCGCAACTTACAAAAAGAGAACAGGAAATGTTTTTCGTGATCCCGACAGAGCAATCCGTCAATTAGCACAAAGCGGCTTCTTGATAAAAATTGCCAAAGGGGTTTATAAATATGACCCCGACAAAGCGTATAAAAGGGATTTAGAAGATTTTACCGCCGCACAAAAAGAGGCAATTCTAAAAAGAGACGGCTACAAGTGCGTTATTTGCGGACGAGGTAAAAAGGACGGCGTTGATTTACATATTGACCATATAAAACCAAAAGATTTTGGCGGCGAGGCAACAATCGAAAATGGTCAGACATTATGCTCACAACACAATTTTATCAAAAAGAATTTGAAACAAACCGAAACCGGAAAAAAGATGTTTATCCGCCTTTATGAATTAGCAAAAAGCGAGAAAAACGAGGAGCTAATGAAGTTTTGCGCTGATGTTTTAGAAACTTACGAAAAGCACGACATAAACGGACACATTGTCTGGAAAAAATAACGCCGCCAATTGACTCGATCCCAAGCGAGGCCCGAGCCGAAACGTTTTGTCTTTGTGCGTTTGTTTGACCAAATCCGAACCTTTTTTGAATAGAACTGACGGCGCGCTTCGCGCGCCAAACTGAACGCTCGGGCGGGCAAAAAGGAAGGGGGTTGG
>PCRZ01000009.1 GCA_002772205.1 Candidatus Jorgensenbacteria bacterium CG23_combo_of_CG06-09_8_20_14_all_54_14
CAGAAAATGAGAAGCGCGCTCATAAAAGTGCTTTGGGTGATACTCCTCGGCGCAGTGGTATACGGCGGCTACGCGGCATACGGGCGATGGTGGAACGGGAGCGGTACAACAGGGGAGCAATTGAAGGAGAAAGCGCTCCAGGTGACCGGCGGCGTTCAAAAGGCGGTTGAGAAAAACGTTTCCGCCGCGAAGGAGAAGGCTGGGAAAACCGCCGGCACATATCTCTCGGAGGCGGCGGGAGCGGCGGAGCAATATGTGAAAGATAAAACGAGCGAGGCGCTCTCGTCGCTGGGTGGAGCAATTTCATCGCTCGCGGGAACTTTGCAGGGTGGGGGTGTTTCACCTGGCGGCGCAGTGCAGACCAGCCCCGCCACCGTTCCCGCGGCGCAGGGAGGACAGTTTACGGTGCCGCCTCCGCCCGCGGCCATCAGCATAAGAGCGGATGTCCCGTTCGTGTTGGCGATCAATCGTAAATCTTCATATGAAGTTGAGTGGGGCGACGGCGCGACGGAAAAGGGTTCCGCGCCGCTGAACCAGACCACGCTCATTTCCCACCGCTGGTCCCGCGCGGGGGATTATACAGTCGGGATAACAGTGAGCGAAACGAACTCAACCTATCGCTACGCCTTCCCTGTGCGGGTGTACGATTGATGGGGAACGTGTGACACGCGGGATATGCGATTCTAGTGAGATTCCTCCTGTGCCGCGGCGAGGACACGCTTGTGGTAGAATGAACTGCGATGGCTCGCACCGTTCGTCCCCTCGCCCATCTTCACGGTCGGATTTTTTCATCAATATTAATCGGTTACAGGGGATGCGGGTAGCCACCGGGGGCGCGTGGGGTACGCTACCGCATGCGGTAGCGAGATGCGAGTGGGGTTTATTCAGAAGTTAGCCGCGAATTTGCCGTAGTTTTTACCATGAGCGTGACAGTCAAACTTAATCCGAGGAAGAAATGGGAGGGCCTCGCCTGGCAGAGGTTTTTGGAAACCGCGGAGAAAGCGGGTTCGGAGAGAAAGTTGAACCTGCTGTTGGATTCGGTGTTGAGCGCGAGCGAGAAGAGGTTGATAGTGAGACGGCTGGCGGTTATGGCTTTGATCGGACAGGGCAGAACCTACAGGGAAATAGGGAGGCGGCTGTGGCTTTCACCGAGCACAGTGAGCGCGATAAAGAGAGGCATGAGAGGCCGGTCGCCATACCGGAGCCGGCGGGAGTCGGACAGGGAAGCGCGGAAAAAGAAACGTGGCGCGGAGGGGAAGCCGGTCTCGGCGCACCCTATGATTGAGTATTGGCTCAATATGCCGACGATAAGCGGAAAGGGGCGCTGGAAGTTTTTGGACCACCTGCGGTGAACATATGGAGAGTTCGCTACCGCATGCGGTAGCAGGCTAGGAGGAAACGGTGGGGGAAGGAGAGAAGGGAAGTAGAAAAGAAGTGGAAAGAGAGAATGGGGAATGTAAAAAAATGGCGCTACCGCATGCGGTAGCGAACTGAGAGGCGGATGGGAAAGGAAGAAGAAGAGCACGTAAGAAAGAGCGAGCTGGAAGAGAGAAGAGAGTTAGATGCGGAGGTTATGGGGAAATTACGTGGAAGAGAGCCGCGCTATGAGTTAAGATAAAGCACGATGGGGAAACGATGAAAAGAAACAGGGCATTGCGGTTTGTAGTCGCATTTCTCGTGGTTGCCGCATGGGTTTTTCCGGTTGGCCGCGGATTTGGGAAAGCAGTTTTCTTTTGATATAATTTGAATGAAATATGGCAAATAGAAAGAATGCAAAAGCAATTCTCTCTATTTTAATCGGAGTGGCGTCGGCAATGGCTCTGCGTGTGAGCAAGCTGGTAATCCAGGAAAGCCCGTAAACGATTATTTATTGAGAAAGGCGAAGATAAAAAATCTATAAAAAATGAGCATTACGAACGAAAAGTTGAGAGCATTGTTAGTTGAGCGCGGTTACGTGAACAAGGCCGATTTTGAGAGCGCTCTCGAAGAGGCAGAAAAAACAAATACACCCTTGGAGCGGGCCCTGGTAGAAAGAGGGGCTATCTCCGATGAGCATCTCGGAAAAATAATTGCCGAGGGAATCAACTGCCCCTTCATTGATTTGAGGAGAGTAAAAATCCTCGACGAGTTTCTGAATATAATTCCCGAGGTGGTTGCCCGCTCTCAGCAGGCAATTATTTTTGACCGGGCGCCGACAGGGCTAAAACTCGCCACTTCCAATCCGGAAAATTACGAATTCATCAAGCTTCTTGAGAGGAAGACCGGCGGTCCCGTTGAAGTTTTCTACGCCACGCCGCTGGAGATGGAAGAAGTATTGAGGCGCTACCGGAGCGATCTCAGGGAGCGAGTGCGGGCGGTTATTGAAGATTTAAAAACCCGCCCTCAGGACGAAGAGGATATCGTAAAACTGGTTAATTACTTTTTGGAATACGCGTATGACAATCGGGCTTCCGATATCCACATTGAACCCGCAGAGAAAGAAGTGGGGGTGCGTTTTAGAATTGACGGGGTTCTCCACGAAGTGGTCTCTTTCCCTAAGCACTTGCACGAAAAGATTGTTTTCCGGATAAAAATAATGTCTCGTCTCAGAACCGATGAGCAGGCGGCGGCCCAAGACGGCCGGTTTGGTTACCAGATAGGGGACGCCCGGTTTGATGTTCGGGTATCGGTGTTGCCGGTTACGGATGGCGAAAATGTCGTTTTGAGATTGCTTTCCGAACGGTCGCGGCGGCTGGTGTTGGAAGAGCTGGGCCTTTCGGGTTCTGACCTCCTGAAAGTCAAGCGAGCCATTGCTAAACCCTACGGGATGGTGTTGGCAGTGGGGCCGACCGGTTCAGGCAAAACCACCACCCTTTACGGGATTTTGCAGGTTCTCAACAAGGCGGAGGTGAATATTATGACCATTGAGGATCCGGTGGAGTACGACATCGAGCACGTGCAGCAAATTCAAGTCAATCCTAAAAAGGACCTCACCTTCGCCACCGGTCTTCGCTCTATCGTAAGGCAAGACCCGGATATTATTATGGTGGGGGAAATAAGAGATAACGAAACGGCCAGTATCGCGGTGAATGCGGCGATGACCGGGCACCTGGTGCTGTCAACGATGCATGCCAACGATGCCGCCACGACTTTCCCGAGACTTTTGGAGATGGCCATCGAGCCATTTGTGGTTGCCTCCGGAGTAAATGTGGTGGTAGCTCAGCGATTAGTCAGGTGCACGTGCGAGCAGTGTCGGGTTAGTTACGCCTTAACCGAGAGTGAATTGGAGGTCTTAAAAAAGGAGTCCCACCTTTCAACGCTTCTCAAGGAAATAGGGGGGGAATCCGACCTTTCCAAAATTAAGCTATACCGAGGAACGGGGAAAATCGGCAACGGCGATGTCTGCCCCATGTGTGACGGCACGGGGTATAGCGGCCGAATCGGCATTTTCGAGGTGATGGAAATGACCGATGAACTTCATTCCCTCGTCACCCAAAAGGCATCGGCTATTGTCATTGATAAAAAGGCGGCAGAATTGGGAATGACTTCTATGATGCATGACGGCATCGCAAAAGCTTTCCAAGGAATCACTACTATAAGCGAAGTAATCAGGGTGGCCATGGGCTAGCATTATGTTTGCACGGATAGCTCCACAAGAGAAAGTGGATTTCACAAAAAACTTGGCAGTCATGCTGCGAACTGGGGTAACTATCAATGAGGCACTGTCTTCTCTGGCTGACCAAGCAGAATCAGAAAGATTCGGCAGAATTATTCGCGGCGTGAAAAAAGAGGTGGAAATGGGCACGCCTCTTTCGGAGGCGCTGGCCAAAGAGAAAGAAATATTCGGAGGGGTTTTCATCAACCTTTTAAAAGCCGGGGAGAAGAGCGGCACCTTGGAAGAAAATCTTGATTTTCTGGCTGAATGGTTTGAGCGCGATTATGACCTTCGGCAGGAGATTAGGACTACCTTGCTTTACCCTAAGTTTGTTTTGACCGCAACCCTCCTTTTAGGAGGGTTGCTGGCGGTGTATGTCTTGCCCAAGCTGGTGCCTCTTTTCGAGCAGCTCCGGGTCAAATTACCGCTGGCAACTCGCCTCCTTTTGGCCTTCTCGGTCTTTATTGAGAAATTCTGGTTTTTGGCGCTCGTAGCCATTATCGGAGTAGTGATCGGTTTTATCTCACTTAACAGATTGAGGCCGATAAGGAAAATGATCCACGCTTTCTATATCCATATGCCGTTTTTCAGCAATCTGGTAATTGATTATCAACTGGCTCTTGTCTCACAACTCTTCTCCACTCTTTTAAAAAGCGGCCTCCCATTAAATGAAGCCCTGGAGATTATCTCGGAGGCAGCGACCAATATTACTTATCGGGAATCACTGGAGATAATGAAAGAAAGGATTAGTAGAGGAATTTCCCTCTCGCAAGCGATGAACGATTATCCCGGGCTTTATCCGAGAAATTTCACGAGTATCGTTGCAACCGGCGAGAAAAGCGGCACACTCGATATTTCCTTCAAATACCTCGCCGAGTTTTATTCAAAAATAGTAAAGAACAAGACGAAAAAATTGCCGACCACCCTTGAACCAACGCTCCTTGTCTTTATAGCGCTCATGGTGGGTTTTGTCGCTCTTTCAATCATCATACCGATTTACGAATTGACGCGAGGGTTGAGCCAGTAATGGCCCTGTGAGCCACGTTAGAAATTCTGAACCGCTGCCGACGGGAGCAAAATACTTGGATTATGATGACACGGACGAAGGTTTCTAATGGGGTGAAAGGATTCACGCTCCTGGAATTGATGCTGGTGGTAGCCTTGGGCACCGTAATTACGGCTCTGACGGTGCCGGTCGGAATCCGCTTTTTTCAAACACAATCACTCGATGAGTCGGTGGACACCCTTTTAAGCAATCTGCGTCGGGCTGAGGCTCAAGCGATGTTTCAAAAGAACGATAGCGCCTTCGGTATAAAATTCCTGACCGATTCTTATGTTTTGTTTCAGGGGAATTCGTACGCTTCAAGAATCCAAAGCGAGGACGAAAGTTTTGCCTTAGCCAGCGGGGTTACAGTGAGCGGCATCGAGGAAGTGGTTTTTGCAAAACTTACTGGCTCACCCTCTGTAACAGGAACGATTGCCATTGCATCGGGGAGTGATAGTTTATCTCTCAATCTAAACTCACAGGGCAAAGTAGAGCGCCAGTAAATTTACGCTGATAAAACGGCTTACAACAGATAAAACTGATACCATATATGATAGCCGCCACTAAAAATAAGCAACCATTACTATACGAAAAGGAATCTTATCTACTCCGTGGTTTGTTTATGAAAATTTATAACGAATTAGGGCCAGGGCTTAAAGAAAGTATATATGGAAATGCTTTTGAGGAGTTGCTAAAACAGGAGAGAGTTCCATACAAGAGAGAACCAAGTAGCGAAGCCGGTCAGAGCTTGGTAGAGGCATTGATCGCCTTGAGTATTTTTGTTATTGGAATCGCTACCATTGGTTTCCTGGTTTTAGACGCGAACGTATCGTCTCGGCAGGGCGTGGAACGAACGCAGGCGACTTTGTTGGCTCAAGAAGGATTAGAGGCGGCCCGCTCCATCCGTGATGCTGATTTTGACAATCTTACCGCCGGCAGCCACGGCATTGCGCTTTCCGGGAATAAATGGACATTCTCAGGGACTTCTGATACCCAGGACCAATTCGCTCGAACCATCACGGTGACAGACATTGATATTGATACGAAAAAGGTTGATGGAATTGTCACTTGGCAATTTACAGAAGCCCGCCAGAATTCGGTTACCCTGACCGATTATCTTACCGACTGGAATCAGACGCAGGGTCAAGCCGGGGAATTGACAGTTGATACCAGCAATGCCGCGCTTGCCGGAGGTAATAAACGATTGCAGGGAATCACTATTCAAAACACGGGATCAGGCAGTATTACAATAGATAAAATGACAGTGTGGTGGAGCAACGGCCAGCTCGTTAAACAAATCAGGATAGATGGTGCAGACGTATGGATATGGAACGGCGTTGGAACTCCTGATGGCAGGCAACCATCCGGCGCGGAGCTTAATATAGGCGATTTTACATTAGCGCAGGGCGCCGGAGTGAAAAATATTAATCGTATAGGTTTTAATGGCACCATGGCCGGCGCCGCTTTTATTATCAAATTTATTATGAGCGACGGGAGCACTAAGTACGTTTCAGTTGACTTTGCGGGCGGTGGGGATGATCAGGAGTTGGTCATCTTTGAACCAAATTAAAGACATTATGCAGAAAGGATTCACATTAATCGAATTTATTCTTTACATCGGCATCGTCGGGATTGTCTTGCTTGTGGTAGGAGCTATCGGGTTGAACGTGCTTTTTGGTAAAGCAAAATTGACGGCAATTGAAGAAGTGAGCCAAATTTCCCGCTTTACCATGGAAAAGATTGCGGACGGGGTTCGTAATGCGCAGGCGATCAATAGCCCGGCGCAAGGAGCGTCTGCTTCCGCGCTTTCATTACAGATGGCGTCTTCAAGCAAAAACCCCACGGTGTTTGACTTATCAAGCGGGGTAGTGCGAATTACCGAAGACACGGGGTCGGCGGTTGATTTGACGTCAAGTGAAGTAGTCGTGACTAATCTTCAATTTTCAAACATTTCCTACCCCGGTACGCCCGGCACGGTAAGAATTCAGATGACCGCCAAACCCTCCAATCCAGAAAACAGACAGGAATATGACTTTGAAAAAACTTTTTATACTACCGCAAACATCAGAAAAAAATAGCTATGGCTACACTGAATAAACAGATTACAACAGATAAAACGGATCTGTATAAATCCGTTGCAATCCGCAAAAATCCGCGTGGCGAAGCGGGGTTTATCGCCCTAATATCCATGCTTATAATCGGGGCTTTAGTTTTAGTGGTCAGCGTCGGCGTTTCTTTGCGCTCCCTTGGAGAAGCTGATGTGAGTTCAGGTAAAGAAATGGCTCACCGTGCCCTGGCATTGGCTAATCTCTGCGCCGAGGCGGGATTAATGAAAGTGATAAGCATATTGAATTATGCGGGCGGTGAAAGCATAATTGTGGACGGGGAAAGCTGCGACATTCTCGCCGTGGAGGGGAGCGGCAATTCAAAAACCCTGAAGACAGAAAGCACCGTCTCTGGCTATACCAGAAAGTTAAAAGTGAGCATTTCCCAAATAAGTCCGGCGGTAACGGTTTCCGGATGGGAAGAGGTGGCAGATTTTTAAATCAACCATGCCCAGTAGTGAAAACTCGATTGGTCCCGCTAAGCGGGGCTGGAAGTATGAGATAAAACACCGCTGAGTAAAAATCCAAGCAATATCAAAAGGTCGCATTGTATCAAATAAATTAATCGAGTTTCTACTACTGGGCATGGAAGCAACTAAAAGATTTCTCCAAAGAATCGGTCGGGCGATCTTGGGAATCTTAAACATCAGACTCGATGGAGCTTTCGGAATAGACATCTCCGACGGCTCAATAGAAATTTTGGAATTGAAGCCGTTCGGCAACTTCAGGGTCGCTACCTATGGAAGAGCAATTTTGGAAGAAGGCATTACGAGGAACGGTGAGATTATCAAAGCGGAAATTTTAAAAAGAAAAATCGCCGAAACGTTGTCCCAAGCATCGCCAAGAAAAATTTCCACCAATAGGGTTATCGCTTCGCTCCCGGAATCGAAGATCTTTCTTCACCATTTTGAGTTGCCCTTTGTCGATAAGCGTGGTTGGCTAAAATCTATTTTCTACTCAAGAAAAAAAGAATTGAGACGCCGTCTTAGCCACCTCGTAGAAGAAGAGGTTAGAAAACTGATTCCCTATGATATGGGCAGTATCTATTACGACTGGCAACTCCTGCCTGCCCCACTTGGCGTAAAAGAACCCCGGGAAAGAGTTATTTTTGTCGGCGCTCCGAAAGACATCGTGGATAAATACGTGACCGTTATGAGCGAATTGGGGCTCACCCTGGTTGCGCTGGATATTGAGTCAATGAGCTTAGCAAGGACTTTACTAGAGAAAGAAGATTTTTCACAGATGATTGTTGATATCGGTTCGCGGACCTCCAATGTGAGTATCTTCGACCAGAGCGGTTTCCTAAGATCGTCGGTAAGCGTTCCCGTTGCTGGTCAAGAATTTACCGACGCCATCGCAGAAAAGTTGAAGGTTCCCGAAGAAGAAGCGGAAAAAATAAAGAAGACGGTCGGTCTTCGGTTAGATGGACCGGCAAATATTCTACCGATTTTAGAGCCGAAATTAGCGGAGATAGTTCAAGGGATAAAAGGAGCCATTGAGCATCATGAGGGTAGCTACTTTCAGCCGGTAAAGAGAATTATTTTGGCGGGCGGCTCGGCACTCTTGCCGAAATTGGATGAATATCTGGCCAAACAGTTAGAAGTGGAGGTGAGCGTCGCTAATCCTTCAAAAATAGTGAGGTGGAAGAAGGTATTGGGCAAAAATGCTCCTGAAGCAATCCTTTTCGCCACCGTTGCCGGGCTGGCGATGCGGGGGTCAAGCAGTAAATCTTACGATATCAACCTCTTGAACCAAGTGCCGGCTGAAAAATTTGAAGTTCCACGAAAACTGGATTTGCTGACATTGGGATATCTAAGAAAAACTACGGCAATCAGGACGTTTATAACCAGCAATTCGCTCCTCGTTCTTTTTTTCCTCTCTCTTGTTTTCGCCTTTTCTGGCTTCGTAATGTACCAACAGGCCATCAGGCCCTTCTATGAGGCAAAAAAACTCTCGGCAACTTCCCTGCCGGTGATGGGGATGCCAGAGGGAAACGGAGGAAGAATGGAAGGGGAATAGGAGAAAAACAGAAGAGGCCCCTCGGGTTGGCTCGATGCCCGGGGAGGGCCAGGCGCTCGTTATTCGCAGTTTCCCAGGATTTATCAGGAGCAACCCACCCCCCTTGGAGGAAAACGACAAATGATATAGAATAGAGATGGGTGAGGGGAGGGAAGGATGGATTATGAGTGATTGCTCCGCTAAAAAAATAGTAAAACTATGTGTTATATGAAAGCTATGAGTTCAAAGTTAAAAGCTCGCGAAAGCGGCTTTACGTTAATTGAAATTCTCTTGGTTATCGGTATCATCGCCATTTTGGCGGCAGTGGTAATTGTGGCAATCAACCCCGCGCGGCAATTTGCCCAAGCGAGGAATTCCCAGCGCTGGAGCAATATCAATACGATTTTGAATGCCGTACATCAGTATGCGGTAGACAATACCGGCACCCTACCAGCTGCGATCGCGAGCTCTACATGTGCGGCCGTATCGACAAACGAGATATGCATGATGGGAGCTGGGAGTTGCGCGGGTCTTATCGATCTTTCGGTGTTGACCAATGGCGAAACGTATCTGGTTTCAATGCCGGTTGATCCATCAGCGACCTCTACTTATGGCACCGGGTATCGTGTGACAAAAAGCGGCAGTGGCCGCGTCACCGTCTGTGCTCCGGGCGCTGAGTTGGGCACCACCATCAGCGTGACGAGATAATATCTTTCGTTACATTTCAATTTTTTGCCTCTAACAAGGGAGGGGGATGGAAAATATTAGAAAAGCGGTTGATGACGTGGAGAAGAAGGTGAAATAATGTTCATCGTTTCATGAAATTACTGACTGGCATGAAGGGGATACAGAAAGGACGCTTGGGGGCTCATTCGTGCTATTCGTGGTTAGTATTCGTGTGATTCGTGTGATTCTATGATGGTGTTCGTCCGATCTCGGTTTCTCCTCGCCTGCG
Organism: Candidatus Jorgensenbacteria bacterium CG23_combo_of_CG06-09_8_20_14_all_54_14; assembly: GCA_002772205.1. GTDB lineage: Bacteria > Patescibacteriota > Minisyncoccia > UBA6257 > GWB1-50-10 > 20-14-all-54-14. Next base: position 9,738 of record PCRZ01000009.1, read on the forward strand.
CGGGGGTGAGCATTGCACTCCTCCTCGTTTCGCTCACGCTTGTTCTCGTAAGCGTGGGGAATCTCGAGCCGCCGCTCGTGCTCCACATAGGGGAGAGTGGCGCCGATCTCTTCGGAGGGGTGGGGAGCTTGTACTGCCTCTGGGGTCTCGGGGTTGTTATGGTACTCGTGAATACAGCCTTAGGCGTACGCCTCTTCAGTTCCGCGCGGGCACTCTCCTACGCGCTTCTTGCGGGAAACGTGCCTATTGCGATACTCCTCCTTATCGCCATCGGGACGATTGTTTCGCTGAATTAACGACTCGGTTGAGAAAGGGGAAAAATCCTTTTTCCTCAATTCAGTCACGTACGTGACTGAATTGAGGATAGCGGCTTCCAAAAACCTCTGCCAAGCGAGACCTTTCGCTACCGCATGCGGTAGCATACCCCACGCGCCCCCGGTGGCTACCCATACTACCTGCTACCGGCTAAAACCACAGCAAATTCGCGA
>PCRZ01000043.1 GCA_002772205.1 Candidatus Jorgensenbacteria bacterium CG23_combo_of_CG06-09_8_20_14_all_54_14
CACACCAAACAGGGAGTATTTACAGATGTGAATTATTGGCTCTGTCGCTCCTCGTTTGGTGTCAGGGTAAATAGAAAATGACATTTGTCCGCATAAAACCTACATATTTTAACCCCGCGCCAGCCCGCCTAAGGCAGACGGTGTGGGGTTCCCTGCCCGCCGGCAGGCAGGCGCTCCACGTAACCCCGAATGGAGAGAAACTATGAGTGGCCTACTCCGCCCCGCTAAGCGGGGCTACGAAGGCTGGATAAGCCCGTGGAGCTTCACTTGGAAAGGATATAATGAAACCATGTTCGAGGTTATCTATGAAGATAAGGATTTTCTGGTGCTGAATAAGCCCGCCGGGGTGCTCGTGCACCCGGTAGCAAGGCGCAAATCGCAAAGCGCAAATCGCGATGAGGAGACAATAGTGGATTGGCTCCTGCGGTACTACCCGGAGGTGAAAGGGGTGGGGGACCCTTCGGCGGGGACTTCGACTGAGCGGTTCGATAGTCCTGAGCGGCTCACCGCCGAAGGGCTCAGCCGAACGTCCTCAGGGCAGGCTCCTTCGTCAGCGGATTCAGGACAAGCGACCCCTGCCCGCCCAGGCATCGTGCACCGGCTGGACCGAGACACTTCCGGCGTGCTTCTCGTGGCACGCACCCAGCCGTTCTTTGAATACATGAAGCGCCTTTTCCAGGCGCACGAAGTGGAGAAAACCTACCTTGCCCTTGTCCACGGGCGGGTGAAGGGACCTGGAGTGATAAATACACCTATCGGGTTGCGCGCCGGGTCGGTGAAGCGAAGCGTGAGGGCGCGGCACATGAAGATGGTAAAGGAGGCGATTACGGAGTACAGGCCTCTCAAGGTCTTTGAGCGGTTGGGTGGCGGTGAACTTTTCACTCTCGTGGAACTCACCCCGCGGACGGGGCGCACCCACCAGCTTCGTGTCCACCTTGCCTCCATCGGCCATCCTGTGGTGGGGGACGCGCTCTACGGAGTGAAGGGGAACCCCTTGGGACTCCCGCGACACTTTCTCCACGCGGAGTCCATAGCGTTTTCCCTGCCTGCGCAGGCGGGATTGCCCAATGGGAAACGGATGCGGTTTGATGCGGAATTGCCGGATGATTTGAAGTATATTGTTGACGGATTGCGTGAAATCAGGTAATCTCGTTATACTATCTTTTATGGATGCTGACACGATGAAAAAAATAAAACCGGGTGCGCAGGTGCGCGTTTGGGAGCGCATCAAGGAAGGCGAGAAGGAACGGCAGAGCGCTTTTGAAGGTATCGTCATCGCGCGGAAGCACGGCTCGGAGGCCGGCGCCTCATTCACTGTGCGCGCGGTGCTCTCCGCGGTGGGGGTGGAAAAAGTGTATCCCATTCACTCGCCGATGATCGCGAAGGTGGAGATACTCTCCTCGCCTAAGAAGGTCCACCGGGCGAAGCTCTACTACCTCCGCGGGTTCTCGAGCAGGAAGGTGAAGGAGCGCCTGAAGACATAAAAGTGAAACCAGAAGAACTTACTGCGCTCGCAAATGAAATTTACGCGGCCTCTCACAATCAAGAAGCCGCTTTTTTATTTTGTGGGTATATAATAGAGGGATGAATCCCGTTAGAGACAACCAAAATCTAGGAATAAACATGTTCAACAAAAAAAGATACCAACATTGCCAAAGGTCAAATCTAACGGGACTGTCTCTAATGGGATGAAACAGCACGCTAAGGTGGGGAACCGCCCCGGGAGACCAACCTACCGCACGCCGGCCGTCTTTCGGTACCAACAGTATCTCAAAACAAAAAGCGCAAAGAGCAAGGCGCGTTTCCGCCAAAAATAACATGGGAACGCTCTATGTGGTGGGAACCCCCATCGGTCCCGATTTTGTTAGCCACGACGGAGTCGCGTCTAACAAAATCGAGGATCCTCGATTATAATTTAAGAAATCATAATCGGGAGAACCCACTATGGGGATTCTTTATATCGTAGCTACCCCAATTGGTAATTTGAAGGACATCACCCTGCGGGCGCTGGAGGTTTTGAAATCCGCCGACGTCATTTTTGCGGAGGATACGCGGGTGACGAAGAAGCTCCTCGCGCACTATGCTATCCAGAAACCGCTGGAACGCTATGACGAACATTCCCACGCGCGGGCGTGCGAGAAGGTAAAAGAATTGCTCCGGCAGGGGAAATCGGTAGCGCTGGTCACGGATGCCGGTACCCCGGGGATCGCGGATCCCGGCACGCGCCTTGTGTCATATGTTAAAAGTCAATTGTTAAATGTTAGCGTAGTCCCCATACCTGGTCCCTCGGCACTTACCGCCGCGCTCTCGGTTGCGGGCGTCGGTGCGGAACACTTCACCTTCGCCGGCTACCCGCCGCACAAGAAGGGGCGGCAGACGTTTTTCCTAGGACTCCATCACGCGACACTCCGGCCCATCGTGCTCTATGAATCGCCGCACCGCCTTGCGCGGACACTTGGAGAACTGGGGCAGGTGTTTGGACTTGATGCGGAAATTGTAGTGGCGCGGGAGCTAACGAAGATATATGAAGAACTGTTCCGCGGCGACATCAAGACCGCGCTTGTATATTTCACCGGTGAGCGGGGGAGAGGCGAGTTTGTACTTATCATCCCGTAGCGCAGGCGAAGGCGGCTTTACTACACTAAATGACGATCGGATTTTAGTGTAGCAGCTGGAAAAAGCGGATGAAGGGGGACATGAAAGAACGAAACCAATTTCTGGTAGAATGTTTCCAATGCTGAAGCGGTTATTTGATATTGTTGGGGCGCTCGCAGGCCTCGTTTTCATTTTGCCATTCACACCGTTCATTGCACTCGCCATCGTGTTAGACGATGGCTTTCCCGTCTTTGTGCGGCTTGACCGCGTGAGCGTGGGCCGGGTATTCAAGATGTTGAAGTTTAGGACGATGGTTCGCGGCGCCCACGGCATGAAACCGCTGTACGCGCACCTGAACGAGCGCCGCGACGGGCCGTTCTTCAAGATCAAAGATGACCCGCGCCTCACAAAGGTAGGGAAGTGGCTTCGCAGGTTCCGGTTGGATGAGTTCCCGCAGTTCTGGAATGTCCTTATAGACGACATTTCACTCGTCGGGCCGCGGCCCTACCCCCCGGAGGAAGTGGTGGAGTACCCGCCAGAGTTCAGGAGATTGTATTTCGCGAAGGCGGGGCTCACGGGGCTCGCGCAAGTCATGGGCGCCTCCACCCTCTCCTTCAGGAAAACTATGGAATACGACATCTACTACGTGGAGCACCAGTCGCTATGGCTGGATGTGAAAATTTTGTTCAGGACAGTGTTCATTTTTTTCACCGACCCGACGGGGGTATAGGGATAGGAGTGAATGTTCTGATGTCGGACATCCTCGGGATGTCCGACATCCACTAAAATGTTACAATTCCGCGATCGCGGAATTGTAACATTTTGCACAAGTTCCTCACGTTGAAGGAACCGCCCCGTCCGATTCATTCGCAGCGGCGTTTTTTATTTTTACTTCGTGCGGGGTACAATAAAGACAATGCGTGTCGCCATTCTCCACGACTACCTGAACCAGTTCGGCGGGGCGGAGCGGGTGCTTAAGGTTATCCTGGAGCTCTTTCCCGACGCGGACCTCTACACGCTTCTCTACGATGAGGGTAAGACCCGCGGACTTTTTCGGGGGCGGGTGACGAAAACAAGCTTCCTGGACATCCCTTTCATCCGCAACCATCACCGCGCGTTCATTCCCCTCATGCCCTTTGCGGCGCAAATCCTCCGCTCGCGGGAGAACCCCTATGACCTTGTGGTGTCCTCCACCGCGGGTTATGGGAAAGGCATCGGCGTCCGCGGCGCCTTCCATGTGAGCTATTGCCACAGCCCGCTCCGCTACGCGTGGGAGATCGATTACCTCAAGAATCTCCCTTTCTCGCCAGGACCTCTCTCGCGGGGGAGTTTGCGCCCCATTGCGCGCTGGCTTGCCAGGTGGGACTACCGTACGGCGCAGGGCGTGAATCTCTTTATGACAAACTCTTACCACATCGCGAAAAAGATAAATTCGTACTACGGCCGCGAATCAGTGGTGGTGCATCCGCCCGTTGATTTAGAAAAATTTTACTACGAACCTCAAAGCTCCCGCCTTCGCACGGCTACGGACGGGCAGGCAAAGCTCAAAGCTGAAAGCTACTATTTGATGGTGGGGCGGCTCCTCTACTACAAGCGGTTTGACCTCGGTATCCAGGCGTTCAACCATCTCCGGAAACCGCTCCTCGTGATAGGCGCGGGTCCCGAGATGAAAAAGCTCAAGGCGCTCAACCGCTCGCCCCAGACAAAGTTCCTCTCGGACGTGAGCGACGGGGACCTGCGGGAGTACTATGCGCACGCGCGGGCACTCCTCTTCCCGCAGATAGAGGACTTCGGCCTCGTGGCGGCCGAGGCGCAGGCATGCGGGTGTCCCGTCATCGCCTATCGCGAGGGCGGGGCGCCGGAGATCGTGGAGAATAAAAAGACCGGCGTACTTTTCAGCGCGCAGACGCCGGAGGCGCTCATGGAGGCGATCCGCACTTTTGAAAATCTCTCGTGGAACCGGGCCGCCATCGCGCGCCGCGCCGCGCGTTTCTCAAAAGAAACTTTCAAGCGGAAGTTCTGTGAGGCGTTGCGGAGCGCGGGTGTGGCGCTCTCGCCATGATCCCGTTAGAAACCACGCCCGCCCCGTTAGAATTCTCCGCTGCCGCGTTTCCAACGCGGGAACCAGAAGCAGACAAGAAACATCGGGAAATTCTAACGGGGCCCGCGCTTGGCATACCCAAATGGCCTTTAGGGCTGACCGTCTCTAACGGGATGACCATCCTCGTTGACCTCCGTCCTCTCGTGAGCGGTGTCGTTTCCGGCGTGGAAACATACACCGTTTCCCTGCTCGCGCATCTCTTGAAAACGGACACCCGCAATCGCTACCTCTTTTTTCTTAGCCGTTTCCGGAAAAAGCCGCTCCCGCCGGAGTGGGATTTTTTAACGGGGGCAGGCGCGCTCAACTGGCATATACCCAATAAGGCGCTTGATGCGTGGTGGGGTGTCGCGAGCTGGCCGCCCGTCGATACGTTTGTTAATGCGGACGTTGTTTTCAGCCCTCACCTAAACCTATTGCGCGCCTCGCCGCGGGCAAGACGGGTCATCACCATTCACGACCTCTCATTCGTGCATTACCCGCACTTCTTTCCTTTGCGGAAGCGTTTTTGGCATTGGACCCAGCATGTGCGCGCGCAGGTGCGGCGCGCCGCGCGCGTGATCGCCGTTTCGGAGTTCACTAAAAAGGATATGATGGCGACCTGGCACCTTCCCGAGGAAAAAATTGCCGTGGTTCACTCGGGAATCAATCCGTTCTATCTCCGCTTGCCGGAGAACGACGCAGGGCTCCGCGCGTTCCGTGAGCAACACGGTCTCGCACAGCCCTTCGTCCTTTTTGTGGGGACGCTCGAGCCGAGAAAAAACATTCCGGGCATCATCCGCGCGTTCAATGTTTTGAAAGGAGAAGCGGCCTTTCGCGGCCTCTCGCTTATCCTTGTCGGGCGGCGGGGGTGGCTCTATGATGGCATTGCGCGCGCCATCAGCGGCTCTCCGCACCGGAATGATATCCGTTTATGGGGTTCCGCCACGGAGGAAGAACTGCGTTACCTCTATAATCTCGCTGCCGCTTTCACCTATCCTTCCTTTTTTGAAGGATTCGGGTTTCCGGTCCTTGAGGCGCAGGCGTGCGGCGCGCCCGTGATTGCCTCGAACGTCACCTCGCTGCCGGAAATTTTGGGCGAAAGCGCCATCCTCGTTCCGCCCCGAGACACGGACGCCATTGCCCGCGCCGTCGCGAAGGTGGCGGCGAATAGCGAACTCCGCGCGGCGCTCCGTGAAAAAGGTTTTGCGAACGTGAAGCGGTTCTCGTGGCAGCGCGCGGCGGAGGAAACGCTCGCGGTGTTGGAAGAAACCGGAAACCAACCCTGATACTATGCCCGGTAGTGAAAACCGGGTAGTAGAACGAAAGTTTCACTACCCGGAAAACTCGATTGATTCGCAAAGCGAACAAATGACCTTCACCACCAGCGGCATTCGAGGTAGAACAACAAAGTTTCAAAAATGTTGAGTTAAGGAAGTAATTTCTATCAAGTTTCTACTACCGGGTATGGAAAAAAGAGTGAAGCGGAAGAACATTGACCCCATTCTCGTTGACGTGAAACGCCCCGGTTTTGCGTACAACGGTCCCATGAAAAAGGGAACGGTGAACCTCGCGCGGGCGGTCCACATTCCCCGCGCGCAATCGCGGCGGTTCCGGCGGTTTGCCTCGCACATGGGGGTCACCTTCGCGGCGCTTCTCCTCGTCTTGGGCGGCCTTGCCCTGTGGGGTGTGGGCGGCGCGCGGGATGCGCTGGGCGAGCGGGGGAGTGCCATCGCGCAGAACTTTGAAGGCGCGCTCCGGGCGTTTCAGACGTTCGATGCGGATGCCGCAGAGGGATACCTTTCACGCAACGAGAAAGAGCTTGAGGGGCTCAACTCGTTTTTAGGGAAACCGCAAAGCTCCGCGCTTGTCGGGGCACTCGGGGCTGTGGTGCCCGCGGTGGGCGAGGGGAAAGCGTTTTTCAGCGAGGTCGTTTCTCTTAACATTAACCTTCTCCGTATTGCGCGCACCGTTTCCGATCTGAAGAAGAACGGTTTCCGCTACTTCCGTGCCGACGGTGAAAAACTCCTCGCCTCTCTGGAAGAGCTCCGGACGCGCCTGCAGGCCGTTACCGTTGAGGTACAGGCGGTGAAAGAATCCACGGGCCGCCTGAAGAAGATCGCGCCTTTCCTTGAGCAGGTGGACCGGGTGGTGGGGGATTCCTACATTACCTACGGGGCGCGCCTCTACGAGTATGACCAACTGCTTGAGCGGCTCACCGCACTCCTCGGCGCACCCGGCGAGCGCCACCTTCTCATCTTTTTCCAAAACCCGGCGGAGATACGGCCGGGAGGGGGATTCATCGGGAGCTATGCGGACGTCACGGTCCGCCGCGGGCAGATGGCATCTATGGACGTGCGCGATATCTACGACCCAGACGGCCAGCTCACCATGAAGTTCACCCCGCCGACGCCCCTGCAGACGATGACGCAGGATTGGGGGGCGCGCGACGCGAACTGGTTCTTTGATTTTCCCACGTCCGCCGAGACGGTGACGACCATGATGGAGCGATCAGGCATGTACGCGGAACGTGGCGTTACCTTTGACGGCGCGGCGGCCATGAACATCAGCGTGTTCCGCTCGCTCATACAGGCGGTAGGCCCCATTTCGCTCCCCGAGTATAAACTCACGATAACAGAGGATAATTTTCTGAACGTGATCCAGCGCGAGGTAGAGGCGGGGGAGGATAAGGCCGCCGGCTATCCGAAGCGCATTCTCACCGTGCTCGCGCCCATGGTGATAGAGCGGCTGGAGCGCCTTTCTCCGGAACAGTTCGCATCGCTCCTCACGGCGGTAGAGGAACACTTCGCGGCGAAGGACATCATGCTCTATGCGAAGGACGGGACACTCGCGCGGTTCCTCGCCTCCGCGGGCGTAGACGGAGCGGTGTACGAGCTCCCGAATGATTTCTGGGGTTCCTATCTTGCGGTGGTGAACGCAAATATCGCCGGCGGGAAGAGCGACGCGTTCATGGAAGAGTCAATCGAGGCGCGCCTTGACGTGGGTACCGACGGCAGCACGCTTGCCGACATCGCGGTCACCCGTGCCCACCGCGGCGATAGGGAGAAGGATCCGTGGTGGCGGGCGACCAACAAGAACTACCTGCGGATATTCACGAATCCCGGCGCGGAGCTCCTGGGGCTCAAGGGGAACAGTGTGAAAAACCTTGTATCCACTTTTGACTACCCTGGGAACGGTTACCAGATGCTCCCGCAGCTCCAAATTATTGAGGCGACGAAAAAGTCCGTTCCTAAGTGGAGTGCGTGGGTGATGGAGGAATTCGGAAAGACGGCTTTCGCGATATGGTCGTCCGTGCCCGCCGGACAGAGCAAGACCATTGAGTTCCGCTACCAGACCCCGCCCCGAGAGGGCGCGGTGCGCGAAGGAGGCATTTTCACGTTCGTGTTTGAGCGGCAATCGGGTGTGAAGAGCCCGCTCCGCGCGGTCATCGCGGCGCCGGTGGGGTATGCATGGGCCGAGTCGGGCGACACACGGTTCACATACGAGAACGCGGACCCCGGGAAGCGGGAGATAGTGAAGCTCACTCTCGCGAAGTGATAAACATATAACTGATAACTTATAACGTATGGCGGAACGAATTTTTGAACAAACAAATAGTGTGGAGAAATACGAGCCGATGAGAGTAAGTATGACATGTCATACTTAGTGAGGAAACCATGAATTGAATATGGAAACCAAACAGTGCCAAAATTGCAAGCAAAACTTTGTCATCGAGCCGGATCCACAGCACCACCCCGACATAATGGTAGGAGGGTGCTGGACTTCGCTCCATCTGCAACTGCACCCATGACCCAATCTGAAACCCGCGTTTGTCAAAACTGCAAGCAAAATTTCGTCATCGAACCGTATGACTTCGCGTTCTACGAGCGTATCAAGGTCCCACCGCCGACGTGGTGTCCAGAATGCCGGCTTATTAGAAAAATTATTTGGTTAAACTCACTCAACCTTTTTAAGCGAAAATGCGATGCGCCGGTGCACAAAGAGGAAATCATTTCGAAGTATCCGTCGTATTCAAAAAGAAAAGTTTATGACGAAAAATATTGGTGGTCCGATGCATGGGACCCGTTTTCGTATGGGAAGGAATATGATTTTTCAAAAAGTTTTTTCTCCCAATTTGGGGAACTTGTGGAAAAAGTTCCGCAGAAAAACCTGGATAACGTGAATTCCATAAATTGCGTTTTTTGCGCATCCGCAGTGGAATGTAAGGATTGCTATCTTTGTACAGGATCATATAAGTCAGAAAACTGTCTCTACGGAGACACGGTTGTTATGAGCAAGAATTGCTCCTATTGTTTTGGGTGCGTTAGTTTGAGGAACAAAAAATACTGCATTTTTAACGAGCAATACACAAAAGAAGAGTATGAAAAGAAGATAAAAGAATTTTACCCAACTAACGGAAAATTACTTGAAAAAACATTGGAAGCTTTTAATAAACTCCTTCTTAAAACTCCGAGAAAATATGCAGCAATAATCCGCAGCTTGAATTGTACGGGGGACGTCATAGAAAATTCAAAGAATTGCACATCTTGTTTTTGGATAACCGGGGGAGCGGAAAATTGTAAATTTATTGTTTGCGGCGGATTCGGATTGAAAGATAGTCAAGATGTGTATGCTGGCGGAGGGCAATCGGAAATGCTTTACGAAACGGTTAGCAGTGGTATCGGGTGTAAAAATATATTTTTTTCAAGCAGAATACAACAATCAATGGATGTGAAATATTCAATTGATTGTTATGGATCAAACAATCTCTTTGGGTGCGTAGGTCTACGAAACAAAAGTTATTGCATTTTAAACAAACAATGTTCAAAAGAAGAGTATGAATTGCTTGTCCCGAAAATTATTGAGCATATGAACCAGAAGCCATACATTGATCAAAGGGGTCGCGTATATTCATATGGAGATTTTTTCCCGATGGAATTGAGCCATTTTTCTTATAACGGAAGCACGGCGCAGGAACATTTTCCAAAGACAAAAGAAGAGATAGAAAAAGCCGGTTATACATGGAAAGAAGAGGTTGAAAAAGATTATGCCCCGCAGAAAAAATCTGAAGATGTAACCGTTGATATTTCAGATATCCCGGACACCATAACGGATGAAATTATTGAATGCGCGCATAAAGGGGAGTGTAATGACAGGTGCACTAAAGCGTTTCGCATTACGCCGGATGAATTGCAATTCCACAAAAAAATGAACATCGTCCTCCCCATCCTTTGTCCGAATTGCCGCCACATTGAATTTATAAGACAAAGGAATCCCTTTAAACTCTGGCACCGCACCTGCGCCTGCGGCGGCAGGAAATCCCAAGCACCAAATACCAAATCTCAATACGAGAACACCGCCAAGCACCAG
>PCRZ01000047.1 GCA_002772205.1 Candidatus Jorgensenbacteria bacterium CG23_combo_of_CG06-09_8_20_14_all_54_14
AACTCAATGTTTTGGAAGTTCGACTTCCTACGGAAGTCGAACTTCCAAAGATTAACTGAAACCAACTAATGCTCAAACTCTACAACACCCTCACGCGCCGCAAGGAAATTTTCAAGCCGCTCAAAAAGAAAACTGTGGGGCTCTATACCTGCGGACCCACGGTGTACAACTATGCCCACATCGGGAACCTCCGCACCTACCTCTTTGAAGATATCCTTGAGCGGACGCTTTTGCGGAACGGCTACCGCATAAAGCGGGTAATGAACACCACGGACGTAGGGCACCTTACCTCGGACGCCGACACGGGGGAAGATAAGATGGAAAAAGGAGCGGCGCGGGAAGGAAGGACTGTGTGGGATATCGCCCGCTTTTACACCAAAGCGTTCTTCCGCGACATCAAAGAGCTCAACATCAGAAAACCGCGCCACGTCGCGCCCGCCACAAAATTCATAAAGGAGCAGGTAGCGCTCATTAAGCGGCTCTTCAAGCGCCGCTACGCGTATGAGACGTCAAAAGCGGTGTATTTTGACGTTTCAAAGTTCAAACGCTACACGAACCTTTCACGCCAAAAACTCTCCGGCAAAATTGCGGGGGCGCGCGAAGAGGTGATAGCGGACCCGGAAAAGAGGAACCCGCAGGATTTCGCCCTGTGGTTCAAGCTCGTCGGCCGCTTCAAAAACCACATCATGCGGTGGCCGTCGCCCTGGGGTGTCGGGTTCCCCGGCTGGCACATAGAATGTTCCGCGATCTCCTCTGCGCTCCTCGGACAACCGTTTGATATCCACACGGGGGGCGTTGACCACATCCCTCTCCACCACACGAACGAGATCGCGCAATCGGAGGCCGCGTATGGAAAACCGCTCGCGCGCTTTTGGCTGCACGGCGAATTTTTGGCAATAGACACGAAACGAATGGGAAAGTCCGAAGAAAATTTCATCACACTTGAAACGGTGAAACGGAAGGGATTTCCCCCGCTCGCCTACCGCTACTTTGTGCTGGGCACCCACTATCGGAAAAAACTGAACTTCACGTGGGAGGCACTCGGCGCGGCGAGGCGCGCGCTCGAAAAACTCTACGGCGCGGTTGAAACAATTAGAGGGCAAGCAGCAAAGGGCAATCAGCGTAAATCAGCATTTAATTATCAGCGGCCATCAGTTAATAGAAAAATCAGCGGCCATCAGTTAATAGAAAAATCAGCGTTCATCAGCGCCCAGAATAAATTCAATGCCGCGCTGGACAACGACCTGAACACCCCGCAGGCGCTCGCCGTTCTCTGGGAAACGGTGAACGACACCCGCCTTTCGCCGCGCGCAAAGCTCCCCCTCCTCCTTTCCTATGACAAAGTGCTTGGATTGGGGCTCAAAACCGCCAAAAAACAGGCCGCCGTGCCCGCGTCAATACTGAAGCTGGTGCGCGCGCGGGAGTTATGCAGAACCAATAAACAGTTTACCCACGCCGACGCCTTGCGGGTAAAGATTGAAGGGTTAGGATACAGGGTGGAAGATACCTCTTCCGGACCGAAGGTCCTCAAAAAACGATGACGATAACGATGACTATGACTTTTAAGCGTCATGGTCACAGTCATTGTCATGGTAAGAATTTTTATGCCTGATAAAAATTTGAAACTTCCCCCGCAGGACATTGAGGCCGAACGCTCGGTCCTTGGCGCTTTGATGCTTGACCGCACAGCCACCGTCAAAGTGGCGGACATCATTGCGCCAATTGACTTCTACCATCCCGCCCACCAGAAAATATTCGGAAGCATACTTGAACTCTTTGAACGCGGGGAGCCGATCGACCTCCTCACCATTTCCGCCAACCTCAAGGGCAAGAAGGAACTGCAGAATGTGGGCGGCATGGACTACCTCTCCGAACTCGTCGCGAACGTTCCCACCTCGGCGCACGTGGAGCGATACGCGGAACTGGTAAAGGAGAATCGCGTGCGGCGCGACCTCATTGAGGCCTCGTCGGACATCAACGAGCAGGCATTGGATGAGCGGGATTTTGAGACGCTCCTCGACCGAACGGAGCAGAAAATTTTCAACATCTCCCAGCGCTCGCGCCCCCAGCGGTTCATACCGGTGCAGGACGAGCTCACCGCCGCCTACGAGCGCATTGAAAGACTCCACCGCGGCGAGAAGGGCGCGCTCCGCGGCCTCTCCACCCACTTCCCGCAGCTGGATAACATCCTCTCGGGCCTCCAGGCCTCCGACCTCATCATCGTGGGGGCGCGCCCCTCGTACGGGAAAACCACCCTCGTGCTGGACATTGCCCGCCAGGCATCACTCGCCGGAAAATCGGTTGGTATTTTCTCATTGGAGATGTCCAAGGACCAGGTGATAGACCGCCTGATTGCGAGCCAGGCACAGGTGCCCCTCTGGCGGCTCCGCACAGGGCGTCTCTCCGATGAGCTTGAGTTTGCCCTCATCCAGCAGGCATTGGATGAGCTCTCCAAGGCGCCGCTCTACATTGACGACACCCCCTCCCCCACCACGCTCCAGATGCGCTCAATGGCGCGGCGGCTCCAGATAGAACAGGGTTTGGACCTCCTCGTCGTTGACTACCTCCAGCTCATCCAGCCGCGCACGGGGAGTGAGAGCATAGTGCAGCAGGTAACGGAAATTTCACGGCATCTGAAGGCGCTCGCGCGCGAGCTCAAGGTGCCCGTGATCGCCGTATCCCAGCTCTCGCGGGCGGTGGACCAGCGGGAAAGCAAAATCCCCCGGCTCTCGGATCTGCGCGAGAGCGGCTGCCTGGCCGGTGACACCCTCATCGTAAGAGCGGATACAGGAGAACGCACTCCAATAAAAACTCTCGTCGGCCAGACAGGCATTCCAGTTCACGGCTTAAACAAAAATTGGAAAATCGTAGAAAGGAAAATCTCCGAGGTCTTTTGTAGCGGCAAAAAAATGGTATATGAATTAAAAACAAGGAGCGGCTTTAGTATAAAAGCATCCAGCAATCATCCTTTTTGGAAAGTAAATGGTTGGACAAGGTTAAAAGAGCTAAAAACCGGCGATCGTATTGCCACTCCTACCAACCTGTATTTAAGTGCTCCCCAAAATAAACTATCAGAAAATGAGATCATTTTGTTGGCTCATTTACTCGGCGATGGGTGCATTCTACCTCGTCAACCATACCACTACACGAGCGCTGACAGAGAAAATATCAAAGTAGTGGCTGAAACCGCCAAAAAACTATTCAATATCAAATCAAAAATAATAAGGCAAAAAAATTGGTGGCATGTATATCTTACCTGCCCTTATCATTTAACGCATCATAAACAACACCCAATAACTAAATGGTTTGAATCGTTGGGTATCCGGTGTGTACGCTCTTTCGAAAAAGAAATCCCTCAAGCTGTATTTAATTTAAATAATAAAAAATTAGCGCTTTTCCTAAAACACCTTTGGGCCACCGACGGGCATGTCGGAATTCGCCAACATAAAAAGGATGGGAAACCTATCCGCGCAATCGCTGGAGTAGTTGGTTATTCTACCACGAGCCAAAAAATGGCGGAAGGCGTAAAATATTTACTGTTAAGATTTGGTATACGAAGCAAAATCACCCCCCTCCGTAAAGGAGATTATAGAATTTGCTACCAGATCAGGGTTGACGGCGCCAAACATCAACTTGCGTTTCTCGGCCAAATCGGGTGTTTTGGCATTAAAGGAAACAATATTTCTTTCATCAAGCAAGAGTTAAATAATGTCAGACAAAGTACGAATCTTGATGTGTGGCCTAAAGAAACTTGGAAATTCGTCATTGATCCAATACGGAGGGATCGCGACATGAGCTGGCGCGAATTTAGCAACGGCATTAAAACAAAATACTGTGGAACTACTCTGTTTAAACATGGTCTTGGCGTAGAGAGACTCAATAGAATTGCTACTCTTTTGCATTCCTCGGAAATAAAAAAAATGGCACAATCCGATATTTTCTGGGATGAGATTGTGTCAATAAAACCGCTGGGTATTCAGAAGGTATATGACGCTACCGTACCGGGACTGCATAATTTCGTTGCCAATAATATTATCGTTGAAAATAGCCTCGAGCAGGACGCGGACGTGGTGCTTCTCATCTACCGGAAGGACCGCGACCGGACGGATCTCCCCGAGGAAGAGCGGAACCTCGTGGAACTCATCATCGCCAAACACCGCAATGGCCCCCTGGGGAGCGTGCAGCTTCGCTTTGATCCCGAGCGGGTGAGCTTCCGGAGTATTGATACGAGACATGGTGAGGAACAATGACTATGACGATAACTAAATGACCATAACAGCAACAATAGAGCCGTAACATGTCATCGTTATTGTTATAGTCATCGTAAGTTCTCTCATGCTTCCCGCTTCCATTAAAAAATTCATTGAGGGTTTTTCCAAACTCCCCTCCCTCGGACCGCGGCTCGCCACGCGGCTCGCGTTCTACCTTTTGAACCTTGACCGCGCCGAACTCGCCTCGCTCATTGATGCGCTCGGCGGATTGAAACGTCTGAACCGCTGTCCGCGCTGTTTCTTTTTCAAGGAGGCAAACGCCGCGCTCTGTACCATCTGCGCGAATCCCGCGCGCGCCACGGGCACCATCGCCGTGGTGGAGCGTGAAACCGACCTCCTCGCGATTGAGAAAACGGGAAAGTTCGGCGGCCAATACCTCATCCTCGGCGAACTCCCCGAAAAAGGGATATTTGAGAGCACCCACAAGCTCCGCCTCGCGGCGCTGAAGCGGCACATCGGGGAAGGCGGCGGACATTTGAAAGAACTCATCATTGCGCTCTCCCCCACAAGCTTCGGCGATTTTGCGGCGGACGTCATCGGGCAGGAATTCAAGGGGTTGGCGGAAAAAATCACGCGCCTCGGGCGCGGTATCCCCACCGGCGGCGAGATAGAATTTGCGGATGAGGAAACGTTGAGCTCCGCCTTAGAAAGGCGGAGTTGAATTCCTAATGTCTAATTCCCAATTTCTAACAAAATCCCAATGACAAATTGGTAAATTGGACATTTGATATTTCTTCGTTTGATTAAAAATTAGAAATTATCCGCCGAAGGCGGATCTCCGCCTAAGGCGGATGCGCCTTTGGAGCACGCCTCTGGCGGAGAAATTAGAAATTAAATTCCCGTCCTAGACGGGAATTTTTGTTATTCTCACCTCCGTATACCGCTGGCGGTGGGTCTTCTTTTTCCGATAGCGCGTTTTGGAGTGGTAGCGGAATACCATACACTAAAACTTGCGTCTATTACCCCGCCCTTTTACTACAATGTTTTTCCCGCAATTCAAACAAATGAGCATTGTCACGCGAACTATGCCATGGCTGAATTGCGGTGACACAACCATCTCGTGCTCCCCGCGGAGCTCAATCAATCAATCAATCAAAGAGTTGCGGCTGGAGTTTGTCCTCCGGAAGATATCGGAGCGCCTGCCGATAGATAGCACCAAGCGTCCCCCGGTCCAACTCGGCGTGCCGCGGAATGATGAGTGTTTGCTTGCTGCCTCCGCTTCCCTCCCTCTGCAGCTTCACATGACTCCCACGCTGGGAAACTACTAAGAAACCGAAGCGGCCAAGAACCTTAATGACGTCGTCGCCGGAGAGCGTTTTGAGTTTAGGCATGGAGCGGCTCCAGCTCGAAGTTCACGAGCGCGGAGGGTTCCGCGGCGATACCAAGCTCGGCTAAATTCTCCCCCTCGAGATAGAGGGCGAGGGCTTCCTTGAGATTTGCGGCTACCTCGTCAATGTTCTTGCCTTGCGTCACGATAGGCACATCAATACCTTCTCCCACAAAGGCTTTTTCTCCCTGATAGATTCTGAACTGGATGATGTGTTTCATACAACATCTATAGTACTGTATTATGCATTGTTTCGCAAGACCCGCGGAAGTGGGACTTCCCTGGGAATTTGGAAGTCCCACTTCCAACATTGAAATTACTGACGCGGGTTAATCGCTGTTCGCTCCACACTAACAGCTCACAGCTAAAAGCCAACTCCTAACGCCTAATACCTAAATCCTAGTAATCCGCACTTCGGTATACCGCTGGCGGTGGGTTTTCTTTTTCCGATAGCGCGTTTTGGAGTGGTAGCGGAATACCATTTTGCGCTCGCCCCGCACATTTCCCTTGGCCTCTCCCTCTACAACCGCGCCCTTGAGATACGGCGTCCCTACTTCTACTTTTTCTCCTTCCGCCTTGAGGAGCACCTTATCAAAGGTGATTTTTGCGCCGGCTTCCACCTCATCCGCAAGTTTCTCCACACGCAAAACATCGCCCGCTTTCACGCGATACTGTTTGCCTCCAGTTTCTATAACGGCAAAATTATTCATAATTTCAGTAAGAGTATTGTAGCGGAACAGTACAGGAAGTGTCAAACAATAATTCGTAAATCTACAGCAAACGACTCCGCCGACAGCGGAACACCCACATTTTTTTGGTAATAAATGACGCCTCAATTTGTACGCATATGAGTATAAATTGAGGCACACCCATACTTACATACTTATACTGCTTACTACACTATTTTGACGACCGTCTAATTAGTGTAGTAGCTGGAGACAAACGTTTATCACATTAAATCGCGACCGCGATTTAATGTGATAAAACAAAAAACATACTCTCAAAACAGAAATGTTTTTACTGCACCATCTGACGACCGTCAGATAGTGCAGTAACTGGAGATGAACATTCATCGCATTAAATCGCGACCGCGATTTAATGCGATGAAGAGGGTGCTACAGTTAACTGTAGCACCCTCTTATTTTCTCTTGAATCTGTTCAAATAAAATCCCGCTCCGACTTGAGTCGGAGCGGGGTTCACTACTAACGCCTAACGCCTGATGGCTAGCGCTTACTCCACACGCTCCTTCAAGCGCGCAATGAGCGATGAGGCGTAATCCTTGCCGCCCAATCCGAACGCAATGCCGCCGGCGATGGCGAGCATCGCCACGAAACCGGTGACCAGGGCATTCACGATCGCGACCGCCACCCCGAGCTGGGAGAGCGCCGCGAGGAACCCGAAGACCGCCACCGCCCACCACGTGAGCGAACCCAAAAAGTTCGCCGCATGGAGGCGCGCGCTCCGCACCGAGGCCCTCACGATGTGCCGGAGGGCGTTCCCGATCACCACCGTGGCGAGCATTATCAAAACCGCCACGACGACGTTCGGAATGTAAAGGAGCGCCTCGCGCAGGAATCCGGAGAGCGAGTAGAACCCGAGGATGTCGCTTACCGCCAAAAGAAACACCACCACGAGGAACCAATACACCAGCTTCCCAAAGAACTTGCCGGTGTTCAAATTGACGCCCGCGCGGTCAAAATATTCCTTCACGCCCAGGCTCACAAGCCCTTTGTCGAGCTTCAAGAGCCCAATCAAACGCTCTACCAAACTTCCCAATCCCGCGGCCACAATGAGGCCGATAAGAAGAATGATGAGCGCCCCGACGATGTTCCCCAACGCCGAGATGGTGCCCACCCAGAGATTTTGGAGCGAGCCAACTACCAGCGATGTCCAATCCTGAATCATAAAACCGTGTTACGAGGACTTTTGTAAGTCGACCTTTAGGAAAAACGCTACGCAGACAGTATAGCACAAACGCTTCGCTTACACGATGCTAATTACTATGACTATAACCTATGACTATAACCTATGACTAAATGACTATAACAGTAACGATGGAGCTGTAACGTGTCATCGTCATTGTTATAGTTATTGTTACCCATGGATGCGCTTCAGTAACTCCAGGTCTTTCTCCTTGAGCTTTTCCAGGATACGCATCGCCGGGTCTATCGCGATGGTCTTTCCGAGGTATTGGCCGGCGGTGAGGTGTGGGAAGAGCACGTAGTCCGCGCCGCGGGCGTAGAGCGCCGCGGCATCTTCCTCCGTTTCCGCGCGGAGCACCACCCGGGGGCGGTGCCCCGCTTCGCGCTCCGTCGCTGAAGCTATGGCGCGTAAGCGACCGGAGTTTAAGCGAGGCGAGGGGAAACCTGCCTGCGCCCCGCCTGCGCGGGCAGGAGGCAGGTGCGCGAGGTTCTCTAATATAACAAGATTGTCCTCAAGGTCGGGGCTTGTAGAAATGAGGAGCTCCGCGTCGGCGATGTGCGCCTCACGGAAGATCTCCGGATCCGTCACGTCCCCGAAGAGGTGCGTGAATCCATGGCGCTTCAGGTGATGCACCATCCCGGGATCAAATTCCACCACGAGGAGCTTCTCGCGCGGGAGCCCCGCCGCGATGCTCTGCCCCATGCGGTGATATCCCACAAGCACGATGGGTTTCCGCGCGCCGTCGCTTGACACCGCCTCATCCCGCGGGTGCCGTCGCTCAAAGACGCGGAGGAGCGGGGCGAGCACCCGGAAGATACCCTCCGCGTGCGTGATGAGATAGGTGGAACACGTGATGGTGACGACCCCCACCGCCGTGACGAGCGAAACCTCGGCCGCGCCCACATGGCCGAGCCGGAACCCCAGCGCCATAAGCACAAAGCTGAACTCGGAGATCTGGGCGATAGCGACCCCCGTCATGAATGAGGTTCGCCGGCGGTATCCCATGAGCCCCATCACCACGAGCACGATGAGAGGATTCCCGATGAGCACGAAGAGCGAGAGCGGGATGATGGGAACCGCCATGCCGCCGAAATCAGAGAGCGCGACCGAAGCGCCGAGGAGCACGAAAAACACTATGAGGAAAAAGTCACGGAGCGCGCGCACCCGATTCGCGATTTGGAGCCGCTCGGAGGAATTCGCGAGCGCGAGGCCCGCGAGGAGCCCCGCGATCTCAATGGAGAAACCGAGCTTCGCCACCACCGCGGCCACCGCGAACACCCACGCGAGAGTGGTAATAAAGAGAAGTTCGGGGGAGCGCGCCACACGGTCGAAGAGGAATGGGAGCGCGCGCCGCCCGAACCAGAACAGGAAGAGCGCGAGCGCCACACCGAGCGCCACCATAGAAACGCCGCCGAGGCCAGGCGCCGCCGTCCGCGATCCACCGAGGCCCGCGAGCCCCATGATGATGAGCACCGCCACCGCGTCCTGCACGAGGAGGATGCCGAGAGCGAGCTTCCCGTAGAGGGTCTGGAGATCGCGCTTATCGGAGAGGAGCTTCACTACGATGATGGTGGAGGAAAAGGTGAGCGCCACCGCCACGTAGGCCGCGGGGAGGAGCGCCATATGCAGGAGGTAGTACGTAATAGCGAATCCGGCGGCCGCGGTAAAAAGTACCTGTCCCGCGCCGAGGATAAGCGCCGCGCGGCTCACGAGGCGGAGCGAAGTGTAGTTCACCTCCAACCCCACGAGGAAGAGGAGGAACATAACGCCGAGCTCGGAGAAGAGCTGGAGCGATTCGTGCCCTACTGGGTTCAGAAAACCCAGCGCGGCAATAAGCGCTCCTGTCACGAGGTAGGCGAGGATGGTGGGCTGCCGCAGGAATCGCGCGATGATCCCCAATGCGGCCGCTACTACCACCACCGTGGCGAGTTCAAAAAATCCCGGAGTCATCGCGATTCAACTCATTCTACTACACGATTCCGCGAAGCGAAACGAGGAGCGCTGCCCACAACCCCGCACATAAACTTGTGGATTATTCTTAAGAT
>PCRZ01000001.1:0-9591 GCA_002772205.1 Candidatus Jorgensenbacteria bacterium CG23_combo_of_CG06-09_8_20_14_all_54_14
TTCATCGGCAGATTCTCTCCCAATGTTTACTAACTCGTCTTTTAAAGCGTTTTCTATTTCGGTCACCTGGTTGTCTACGGCGGTTTTCATCGTGTTTTCAATAAGATCATTGAAGGCACTACTTAGGAAATTACCCACTGCGAGAAGTGGGTCACTTATAAGTTCCTCTATTTTTATGTTGGTTTTTCCAAATATCTCGTCCCGGATATAACCCACCGCTTTATTAAGAACCGCGGTCTGGATTCCCGCTCTAAAGTCAACGTTGAAAGCGGCGAGACGCCCGAAGCGAGTTGCAATTTCAGCTGCCTTGGCACAGAGCTCCATGCCGGCGGGCACTTTGTTAGTTGACTGCGCGAACGCGGACGCCGGCAGTGTGCCCGCGATGATGGCAAGAGCGAGTGCCGTCGCGAGGAGCCGCCGGGCGTTAAATAAGTTTCTCATCGGTGATTTTCTGTTCTATCTTCGCCTGGATTTTCTGGAACTCCTCTTCCGCCTCCGCTGGGAGGAGGCGTGTGGTAGCTATCGTAAAGCGGAGCGGGTCGGTGTCCGCGGCGCCGAGCGAGCGGTAGATATTCCGCTGTTTTAAAAAGAACGCGACTAGGTCGCGGTGGATGCCGAGCCACGACGGCGGGGCTTTCACTGCTTTCAGGATTTCCGCGGTCTCGTCCAATTTTGCGGCGGTATCGGTGAAGTACGCGGTGAGCGAGCGGTCGGCGAGGTCCGGCATCTCGTTCCCCTGCGTCTTAAGCGCTTGGTCCACAAAGAGGAGGTACACGAGTTGGGTCTCTTTTGCGTCCGATGCATTCACCTTGAGGTCGGACTCCTTGATTGCTTCCGTGGCGAGTTCATCGTCAATGATTTTTGAGATGATGGCGGCGACATCCGCCTCCTCCGGGAGCAGTTTGGGGTTTTGGGCTGCCTCGCCGCCCGCCTTGAGCGTTTCGTTTTGCGCAATGAGCCGTTCAAGCGCCTGGTCGGTGAACTCATTGGTGAGATTGGGCAGTGCCCGCACAAAATTGAGGTTTTGGGAGAGCGCACCGGCGGCGGACGCTTCAAAGCCGGGCGTGTTGCCTATACTTTTTCCCGGAGCCGTGGCGAGCATAAGATAAGCGCTCGCGGCGAGAGAGATGCCGAGGATGGCAACGGAGAGGAGCGCGCGCCGACCGCGCGCGGAAGTTGGGAAACGCAGATGCACGCGCATTTCCTTTTCATTATACACTATTTTCCCGCCGCCTTATGCACCGGCGCGCGTGTGGAAACGCCGCGCGGAGGCGCGCGGTTAGCACCCTTTTTGCGTCAGGGCGACGGCAGCGACGTGCCGAATATGAAAATGGGAAATACTGGGACGGAGACCGGTGGGATTGTATCGGTCGCGCAGACGAACATGTTAGGAATCGGGTTATAGAGCCCCAGAATCCACACACCCGGGGTAATCACGCTGTGGAGGTAGCGCTTGGTAGCGAGGGTGACGGCGTAGGGGGTCGCCGGTGCAATCCCCACCGGTCTTATAGTGATGGGTCCTTCCCCTTGTGTGCAGGTCACTCCAGGGGCAATGATAGAAATCACCTTGCCGCCGAAGGGAAGAAAAATGCTGACGGCTTCCGCGGAGCGAGGGAGAAAGAGTAAGCCGCCGATGCTCCCAATGACGAGCGTGATAGCCAGGAAGTGCTTCATAATTATCTTCGGTTTTGAGTGTACCACACTTCGGAAAGTTTTATGATGGTGCCAACCGAGAGATCTTGCGGACGGTCCGCGGGGTCTATGCCGAGATTTTTGAGCGTACGGGCAAGCGCGTCGGCGCTCTCGTTCTTCCGGCGCAGATTGTTGAGGATGGTTTTTCGCGGCTGCTTGAAGAGGATTTTGATGAGTTGATAGTAGTAATCGTGTAATTTGGTAATTGGGTAACTGGGATTAACTATTTTCTCTCCGTTCCCAGTTACCAGTTTTATGATCGCCGAGTCCACGCGCGGTTGTGGGTGGAAAGCGGTTTTGGGAATGTAGCCGATAATTTCCGGCTCCGCCCAGAATTGAACGCTCGCCGCCAATAAATTCATCTTTGGCGGTTGGGCGACGATTCGTTCCGCCACTTCCCGTTGGACAGTGAACACCGCGCAGGCAGGTTTCGGTTCCAGTTCGCTTACGACCCGCAGGAGCCGCCCAGTGAGGTAGAAGGGGATATTCCCGACTATTTTATAGTCGGAATTTCTAATTTCCCCGGCCTCGCCAGAGGCTCGCCGAGGGCGGGCTAATTTCAAATTTCTAATTAATTTTGGGAGGATTTTGAGGGCATCACCTTCAATGACCTCAACATTGGAGTTATGGAATTTCTCCTTAAGGAGTGTCGCCAATTCGCGGTCTTTTTCTATCGCAACGAGGTGAATTCCTCCGCTGGTTTCCTGTTTTCCCTCTAAAAGCTCAAAACAGTTCGGCCCTGAGCTCACTGCCGAAGGGCTCAAAGCTAACAGCTCTTTCGTGAGCTCTCCGTGCCCCGGGCCTATTTCCACCACCGTGTCGCCGGGTTCGAGTTCGAGCGCCCCCGCGATGCGGCGGAGGCACCGCTTGGATTCAAGAAAATGTTGGCCCAATCGTTTTCCCATAATTTATCTACTATGACAATAACAATGACGATGACTTGTGTCAGCTGTCATAGTTATAGTAATCGTCATCGTCTGTGTCATTCGTTATTTCTGACCCTGTACTGAAACGCCTCGGCGAGGTGGTGTTCTTTCACGCTGAATGAACCGTCAAGGTCGGCCACGGTGCGCGCCACCTTGAGGGTTCGGTAGTAGCCGCGCGGGGAGAGGAATGCCCGCTCAAGCGCGCGCTTTAGGAACGATTCCGCAGACGGTTCGAGGGATACCAGCGCTTCAATTTCACTTGAGGTCATTTCGCTGTTTGTGATTGCGGGGATGCCCGCGGTTTTGAATCGCTCGCGCTGCCGTTCGCGCGCCTGCGTTACCTTCCCGCGGGCCCGCTCGGTTTCCGCCGCATCTCCGGCGCGCTCCTCCCGGAGCTCGGTCACGGAGATCCGCGGCACGGTGAGGTGCATATCAATGCGGTCGAGGAGCGGTCCCGAGATCTTCCGCTGGTAGCGGAAGATCTCGTGGGCGCTGCAGCGGCACTCGTGCTCAGGGTCTTCAAAATAGCCGCAGGGGCATGGGTTCATGGAGGCGATGAGCGTGAACCGCGCGGGGAGCGTGAGTGTGCGCTTCGCGCGGGCGATGTGGATAGCCCCCTCTTCAAGCGGTTGCCGGAGCCCTTCTAAAATGTCGCGATGGAACTCTGGGATTTCGTCCAGGAAGAGCACCCCGCGGTGTGCCAAACTCACCTCGCCGGGCCGCGGGTGTGATCCCCCGCCGAGGATTGAGACAAGTGAGGCGCTGTGGTGAGGGGTGCGGAAGGGGCGAAATGTGATGAACGGCTGGTCTTTATTCAGCCCCGCCGCGCTGTAGATGCGGGTGATCTCAATGCTCTCCTCTGCGGTGGGCGGCGGGAGGATGCTCGCGAGCGCCTGGGCAAGCATGGTTTTCCCAGTGCCGGGGGGGCCAGACATGAGAAGGTGGTGACCGCCTGCGGCCGCCACGAGAAGCGCGCGCTTGGCCGCTTCGTTTCCTCGGACCTCGTGGAGCTGAACGGACTTTGGCTGATAGCTGGGCGCGATGGCCGTTGGCGGGGTGGGAGGAATGGGTACCCGCGCCTCCAGGTGAGCGATAAGCTCGCCTAAGGTTCCCACAGGGATCACCGAGATGCCGGAGACGGCGGCGGCCTCCTCGGCATTTGCCCGGGGCACAAAAAGTTCCTCAATACCGTGGGTGCGGGCGAAGATGGCGATGTTCAAGCATCCATTCACCGGTCGGAGCGTGCCGTCCAAGGAAAGCTCTCCCACGAAAAGTTTGCCGGCGGCGGAGAAGGGCGCGAGCTGTTCGCTCGCGAGGAGGTAGGCAAGTGCGATAGGGAGGTCAAAGCGCGACCCCGCTTTTTCCATGTCCGCGGGGGCGAGGTTCACTGTGATGCGACGGTTCTCTTTGGTGGGCGGGCGAATGCCGGTGTGTTTCAATGCGGAATTCACCCGTTCTTTTGATTCCCCCACCGCTTTGTCGGCGAGCCCAACGATACTGAACGCGTGGAGGCCAACATTCAAATCAGCCTCTATTTCCACAAGGTAGGCGTCAATGCCGTCAAGTTCCGCAGAGAATAGCTTCGGGACGGCGGACATTTATTTGGACGCGGATTAATGCTGATTTATTTATTAAACGCTGATTAACGCTGATAAAGAAGACGCTGATTTATGCTGATTTGCAGAACGCTGATTTATGCGGATTGGCTACGCTGATTTATGCGGATAATTCAAAACGCGGATTGATGCGGATACTATCCGTATCGGTGAGATTCTTTAGCGCTTCTTTCCCTCCTTCTTTTTACAGCTCATGCAGAGTGCGGATTCAGGGTCTATATCAAGAAGCGCAGGTTCAATCTCTTTACCGCACCGCTCGCAGTGGCCGTAGCTCCCCACCCCGATCTTCGCAAGGGCGTGCCGTATGCGGTCCAGCTGATGCTCAAGTATCCGTTTCAAACCTATCCACGTGCCGAATTCTTCCGTCTCATCCGCTTTCTCTTCAAGGTGGTCGGTGTCGTTGCCGAAATCCAGCCCCTCCTTGAAATGCTGGAGCTGTTCTTTTGTTTTTTTCTCCTGCGAACGGAGTTGTTCCTCAAGCTTTTTTTGTTCCTCTTTTTTCATCCCGTTAGAAGCAGGTCGCTTTTAGGCGACCGCAGTTATCTCGCAAGAACTTTGTTCAGAATATTGCGCTGTTTGTTTCATACGATATGTGAATAGATTTAAATGCTTCTAACGGGATTCATGGCTTAGTACGCAATCAACGATAACCCCACCGTGCGATGGGGTCAATGTCGTAGAGAGAACTTAGAACCCCAGTCGCCTGGCGGTTTCTTCGCCCGCGGCGGCGTTCGTAGTGAGGAGGAACGTGCGGCCGAGCCAGGTGTAACCCAGCGTGGCTCCCGGCGTGGCGAAATCAACGAGCGAGGCGGGGGGTCCTTTAATACTGCCATCCCGCCACACCCCTTCCGCGCCGGGATCGGCGAGGAAGAAGTTCCTATTATCGGGGTCGTGTTGAAGCGCACCTATCTTTCCCTGCATGGCGCCGAGGTCCACTCCGCTCTTCAGGGGTACCGCGAAACCGAACCAGGTGCCGTCGGCCGCCGCATAGGTGAGGTAGGTCGCATCGTCCGCAAAAGAGCCAAGGAGTTCCGGCGTGAAAAACCCGGGGACGAGCCGTTTCGCGAGTTCCCCAAAAGCGATTACCTTGCCTTCGGCGGTCTTTATCGTCACCTCGCGGAAGAGCGGCACCGCAGCGCGGTCGAACGGGAGCGCGGCGCGCAGTCCGTCAACGCTCACGGGAGCGGGGGTCGCTTCCGTGCGGATGTCGGCGGGAATCGTGAAAAGAGAGGTGTGGGTGTCAATGCCTGCTATCACCTCCGCTGGGACCGGCGGTATGACTGGCGGTTCTTCCTGTGGCGGTGCGGGCGGTACCTCAACGACTGGTGCGGGCGCGGCTACCGGCTCGGCGGAGGTTCCGGCGAACATGGGGTAGATGAAGAAGTATCCCACCGCGGCGAGACCTACTACCACGAAAAACGAGAGAATGCCGAGAAAGATACCGCGCTTGGATTTCGGCGTTCCGCCGGGTGCGGGCGATATGGGCTTTGGAGCGCCGCTAGGTACGGGCGGCTTCGGAGGAACGCCTGCCTGCGC
Organism: Candidatus Jorgensenbacteria bacterium CG23_combo_of_CG06-09_8_20_14_all_54_14; assembly: GCA_002772205.1. Classification (GTDB taxonomy): domain Bacteria; phylum Patescibacteriota; class Minisyncoccia; order UBA6257; family GWB1-50-10; genus 20-14-all-54-14. Next base: position 5,771 of record PCRZ01000001.1, read on the forward strand.
GGGCAGGCCGGCAGTTCCCATTTTTGGGGGCGTGAAAGGAATCGCAGGTTTTATGAACGGACTGGGCGCACTGCCTGGAGTTGACGGCGGGAAAGCCGACAATGGCGCCGCCGGCTTGGGAACATATGGGCGCGGCTCTCCTCCTCCCTGCTCTCCGATAGAGCGGAGGTCGGAACCCATAGTGCGAACCTCTACCTTCGGCTGCGGCGCGGGAGCGAGCGGCACTTCCCCCTCGCCCGTGGGGAGATTTTTGGGGGGCTGCGGCGCGCCCCATCCGGGGGTTGTGGTTTCCATGCTTCTATTATACATCCCGAGAGAAGCCACAACAAAGAAGAGGTGTGTATAAGTTTTAAAAAGAGGCGCATCCTCATCAGCTTCTAATGGGATGCACCTTTTCTCCATTACCGCTTATAGAAAACTAAAGAGCGCCGCTCCCTGGTGCTCCTTAGTTAAAGACCCGCCATCCGACCAAAGTCGGAGTGGCGGCAGCCACCTTGCGGCTTGACCGTCCTGAGTCTTTCGACCCTGAGCGGGTTCGATTTACTCACCGCCCTGAGCGGGTTCGATTTACTCACCGCCCTGAGTATATCGAAGGGCTCAAGACCGAAGGGCTCACCGTCGGAGGAGGGCGGCTTATCTCTATTGGGGCACGTTCCGGAGAGAGAGTCCAATGCGCCCGTCGGTGTCCGCGCGGATCACTTTGGCGCGCACGCGGTCACCGAGGCGCACCACATCCTCCACCTTCTGCACAAATCCCTCTTTGAGTTCGGAGACGTGGATCATCCCGTCCCGGCCGCCGCCAAGGTCCACAATGGCGCCGAAGTCCATAATTTTTATCACCGGTCCCTCCACTATGTCCCCTATCTCATATTCACGAACCACCGCCTGCACCATCGCAAAGGCCCTCTCGGTGGCGGCCGCATCGGTGCCGGAGACGAACACCTTGCCGTCCTCCTCAACATCAATATCCACCCCGCCGCCGCATGTGTTGATAATGCCGTTTATCGTGCGGCCGCCGGGGCCGATCACGGCACCGATCTTGTCCACGGGGATGATGAGCGTCTTGATAGTGGGCGCGTAGGGGGAGATCTTGGGCCGCGGCGCGGGGAGCGTGCGCTCAATGGTTTCAAGAATGTGGAGGCGCGCCCGCTTTGCGTCCTCAAGTGCTTTCGCGAATATTTCGGCGGTGATGCCGTTCAGTTTCACATCCATTTGAGCGGCGGTGATGCCGTTCCTCGTACCGGCAATTTTCAAATCCATATCGCCGTGGTTATCCTCCGGACCCTGGATGTCGGTTAATACCTTAAAACTTCCGTCCTCGCCGGCCATGAGCCCCATGGCGATGCCCGCCACCGGGGTCTTCAAAGGCACCCCCGCGTCCATGAGCGCGAGCGATGCGGCGCACGCGGAGGCCATGGAGGAGGAGCCGTTGGATGAGAGCGTCTCCGCGACCACGCGGATGGTGTAGGGGAATGTCTCCTTGGAGGGGATGAGGTTCCGGACCGCTTTCGCGGCGAGCGCCCCGTGGCCGATCTCGCGTCGCCCCGGCCCCCGCGCCCGCCCCGTTTCTCCCACGGAGAAACTAGGGAAGTTGTAGTGGAGCATAAAGCGGCGCCTCTCGGTGGCTTCCATGGTTTCCACGATCTGTTCCGCGGCGGGAGAGGCGAGCGTCACCACCGCGAGGATCTGCGTATCGCCGCGGATGAAAAGTGCCGAGCCGTGGGTGCGCGGGAGGAGCCCCACCTCAGCGTGGAGGTCGCGCACCTCGTTCAGTTTTCTCCCGTCGGGGCGCTCCTCGCGCTCCAGAACCGCTTTCCGCACGTGCGAATCCACGGCGTCCTCAAAGAGTGCGTCTGCCGCCGCGAACGCTTCTTCGCCTGCCTCGGTCCCCGTTAGGTGTTCCATGAGCATGTGTTTGAGCGCTCCGAGCGATTTGGCGTGAATGGCGTCCGCGAGCTTGTCTTTGATGAAGCGTTCCACGATGGTGCGGACCTCGGGCGCGGGCTCGGCGATGGCAATCACGGTTTTAGGTTTGCCTATCTTCTTCGCGACGTCACACTGGAATGCCACGAGCGCCGCAATCTCTTTTTGGGCGCGCGCGAAGAGCTCCTGCACCTCCACCTCAGGAACTTCAACTCCTTCAAACTCAATCATATTCACGAGCCCTTCGGGGCCCGCGAAGAAGGATTGATATCGGAGCGAGCCGTCGGGGTTTGTCGCGTTCAAGGATACCCCTGCCACCGGCCCGTTCCACGGAATATCCGAAATGGCAAGCGCGGTAGAAGTGGCGAGGAGCGCTACGGCGTCCGGGTCGTGTTTCTCATCGTAGGCGATGACCGTCACGGTCACCTGCACTTCGCGCCGGAGCCGCTGGTCAAAGAGCGGCCTGATGGTGCGGTCAATGAGGCGTCCGGAGAGCACCGCGTTATCGGAGGCCCTCCCCTCGCGCCGTATAAACCGGCTCCCGAGAATTTTTCCCGCAGCGTAGAAGCGTTCCTCGTAGTCAACGGTCAAGGGGAAGTAGTCGGTGGTGGTTTCTTTCTCGCCCATTACCACGGCGGCGAGGACCACCGTGTCCCCGTGGCGCCCCATGACGGCGCCGTTCGCCTGGTGGGCGAGTTCGGAGACCTCCACACTTATTGATTCCCCGCCGAGCGTGCTTTTGAAAATTTTCCTGTTTAATTCCATTCTCTTGTTTTCTATTAATTAATTGTTTTTCTATTACGGCGTTTTCCGTGTCCGCGGGGGTGGAATGCGGTTCAAGAGCTTTGGGGTTTTCTCAAGGTCAATGAAGAGGTCCGCGGCCTCGCGGAGCCGCCCAGAAGAGGTGCGGCGGAACGCGGCGACCTCTACCTGTTTTCCCATCCCCCACTTCAGGTATTCCACGAGGGGGGCAAAGTCGCCGTCGCCGGTTACGAGTACCACTGCGTCCAGGGAGGGGGCCATGCGCATGGCGTCCACCGCCATCCCCACGTCCCAGTCGGCTTTCTTGGTACCGTCGGGGTATACCTGGAGATCTTTCAAGCGGAGTTCCATGCCGACCTGCCGGAGCGCCTCAAAGAATGATTCCTCTCCGAGAGCCGTCTCGCTTTTCACCACGTAGGCGATCGCGCGGATCAGGGGCCGGCGCGCGGAGAGCACGCGGAGGAGCTCCCGGAAGTTCACGCGGGAGTGGTAGAGGTGTTTCGCGGAGTGATAGATGTTTTGGACATCTATGAAGATGCCAACACGCTGGTTGGGATGCGGAATGGCCATGCCGATTTTATCCGACGTTGAGCGCGAGTTTCTTTGTGAGCTTTTCGTATTGCCGCTCGTCTTCGCGCTTCAGGTACTGGAGGAACTTGCGCCGCTTCCCCACCATCATGAGGAGCCCCCGCCGCGAGTGGTGGTCCTTGGGGTGCTTTTTCAGGTGGTCGGCGAGCGCTTGGATCTGTTTAGAGAGGAGCCCAATCTGTGCCTCCGCAGACCCCGTATCTGTCTCGTGGCGCCGATAGTCCTTTATGGCATTCTGCTTCTGTCGTTTGGAAAGCATTTTATAAGTTTCTCCATTCTATCAGGCGTTTTACAATTTGTCTACCCCGTTAGAGACAGCCTGCCCAGAGGCCATTCGGGCGCGCTCTCTAACGGGGTCTACTATCGGGAAATTGAGGTTTTACTTCAGAGCGTCTCTGACATAAAATCTCGCGATTATTTTAACAACAGTGCATCAGTTTCCCCAATCATCTTCAATTTCGATGCATATGCATCGAAATTGAGGACATTGGATTTTATTGCATGTTTTTTGGATGGTGAAAACGGATTTGCCGTGTCTTCAGTTTTTA
>PCRZ01000001.1:9600-14943 GCA_002772205.1 Candidatus Jorgensenbacteria bacterium CG23_combo_of_CG06-09_8_20_14_all_54_14
TCTGACACGAAATCCCCTAAATATTTTACAACAGATTTATCTGTCGTAAAATATTTTCGTGCTACAATGGATGTGATGACCAAAATTCAAAAGTTGGTAAAGGACTATCTGGACTACCTGGAAATTGAGAAGAACCGCTCGCCGAAGACGCGGGAGAACTACGCCCGCTATCTTGCGGCATTCCTCGCACTTTCAAAGGCGCGCACAGTACGCGATGTGAGTGCAGAGGCGGTGCGGGAGTTCAGGATTGCGCTTGCCCGCCGGGATCTGAAGAAGAACACCCAGAGCTACTACGTCATCGCCATTCGCAATTTTTTGAAGTACCTCATCCGGCGCGGCATCGCGGCACTCCCGCCGGAGACCGTAGAGCTCCCGAAGGTCTCGCGCCGCGACATAGAGGTGCTCTCTTACGACGAACTGGAGCGCATCCTCGCGGCCCCGAAGGGGGACAATCTCCGCGGCCTGCGGGACCGCGCTATCTTGGAGACGCTTTTCTCAACCGGCCTCCGGCTCTCCGAGCTCTGCGCGCTTCCCCGATACCTTGACCTTGCGCGCGGTGAGCTCTCGGTGCGGGGTAAGGGCGACAAGCTCCGTGTGGTGTTTTTCTCTGAAGGCGCGAAGCAGGCTCTGAAGGACTACCTCGCAAAACGTACCGACACGGAGGAGGCGCTCTTCGTATCGCTGGATAAGAAAAACGGCGTTATTGGGCGCATTACGCCGCGCGCCGTGGAGCGCCTCGTGGAGACCCGCGCCCGCGAGGCGGGAATCGCCAGGTTTCGGGTACACCCGCATCTTTTTCGCCACGCGTTCGCCACCGATCTCCTCATAAACGGCGCCGACCTCCGCTCGGTCCAGGAGCTCCTCGGGCACGCGAACATTTCCACCACGCAGATCTACACCCATCTCACGAACCAGGAACTTCGGGAGGTGCACAAGGCCTTCCACGGTCGCCGGCGCCGCTTATAGCGGCCCTGCCTGAGCAGGCAGGCCTGCCTGCTCCGATTTGAGTCCTCGGGACTCTCATTGAGAGTTTCGGGACCGGCCAGGCAGGTTTAACGAACCAAGCCCGCCGCCGCAGGTGATGGTGGCGGGGAAACAAGCAAACAAACAAGGACCACCGTGAGCTGTTTTTTCACCCGAGCACTTCTCATTGTGTGTCCTATTGGACGGCCGTCTGATAGGACATATTAAATTTTTTGTTGCGGGCGAGTTTTTTTATATATCAAGAGAAAACTACAGGTGTAGGCCTGTGGAGTTTCATTTTCTTCCATTCATTTTTTTCAAGCGGGGTGAACCGAAATCGCTTACGATTTCATTTCTGTGCCCCCGAGAGGTCCCGCGCTACGCACGCGAGTGCGGGGTAAAATTTGTCCCGCACGGCACCGGAGCGGCGTGTGCGGGATTATATCTTGCTTAACCTCGCTACGCTCGGGATGAAAAATATAAAGCCCTTACCGCGAACTCTCTGTGCCGAGGGTGGGGGTCGAACCCACAAGCCCTTGCGGGCACCAGCTCCTAGGGCTGGCGTGTTTCCCAATTTCACCACCTCGGCAACCCCTATTATTGTAGGCAGAAAGTGGCGATTTGACAAATAATATGTTCTATGATAGAATTTAACCAGAAAATAAACAACTAAATCACAGATGAATTGACAGAAAGGAGTAATTACCGATGGAAACACTACTTGTTGGCACAGCATTGATCGTGTTGGGGATTCTCGTTGTCATCTGCGGAAGTATTGCCTTGCAGGGATTGAAAAAGGTTCCTGCCCAGCCACCCCATGTTGCTATCCGCACGATTCTTGGTAGTAGAACGCAGGATGTTGTAAAGGAGGGGTGGGCATTTTTCCCGCTCTACCCGTGGTGGCATGGGGCTATCCTTGTGAACATTACCAAGGTGAATCAAGATCTCCCTGAGCAGAAGGTACGAACCCCCGATCGCGCGGAGCTCGCTATTCCGGTAAGTATCACCTGGGTTCCAGCCAAGGATGACGGAAAGCAGCTCATCGTGTTTCTGGATAGTGGAGGGGAGAAAGGAGTTAAGACAATTCTGGAGGACCTGGTCCGCGAGCGGTTGCGTGAGTGGGCTATTTCTACCGAGGAAGGTCCTGCGGATTGGGTGGACGCCATGGGCGCGCGCGAGGAAGCCGTGGCAGTTCTTCTCAAAGCCATCATCGGCGATGAGGGCTTGGAGAAAATTCCTTCCGGTATTCCTACGCCAATCCTTCTCCGTTATTTCGCGGGGCCACAGAGGTTCCCCACCAACGAGCGAGACAAGACGCGGTGGGGCGCGAAATGGGAAATCTTGGAAAAAGAGCTCCCCGGAGATTTGGAGAAGAATCGTGTTACAAAGGAGAAGCTCAAAGCCGCTGTTGATGAGAGGAGAAATTCAGTACAGAGAATACGGCAGGGCGACGGCAAGTTCAACAAAATCGGCCTTGGGATTTACATCAACCGCCTAAATATCGGTGAGATAAAACCCCTCGGCAAGCTCGCTGAGTTTGCTGAGTTGGAGGCGAGAGAAGCACAGGAACGAAGAGGTGAGGTTTTTGAAGTTGACACTGACCTCCTGAAGGCGGGACGGCTATTGGAGGTTGCCGAGGCAAATAAGGAAAAGTTGAGTATCCAGGACGCGTACAGGATTGTCATGGAGTGGAAAACCACACGCGAGGGACGCGGCTTCACAATCCCAGGCCTTTCCCCGGCGCTCGCCGAGGCTGTAAGGGCATTCTTCCAGAAAGAAAGAATAGGACCAACGAGAAGGAGAAAGGAGAAATCCTATGGTGGCAGACGAAAGTAGCGAAGCGAAAATCAGTAGCGTACCCCGCTGGGCATGGATGATTCTGATTTTAACCGTCTCTGTTCTTGTGGCGGTTGGGATCAGTTTATTGATGGGAGATTCAAAGGGAAAGGAAGCGGGGGGGCAATCGCAAGCCCAGGCCACATGTTCCCCGCAGCGGTTTGAGCTCAACGAGCCGGGTGAGTGGGTGCTCACGGTGACTAACGTTGATACGGTCACGTGGAAACCCGCCACCTATAAGCTCTGGGCGAACAAGCCGTACCGGGTTATGTCCAGCGATCCGGAAACCGGAAAGCGCCTGGAGGCTAAGATGCCGAAAACTGCGATGTACTGGTACGGCGCGAGGGCCGACTTCGGCGTAGGCCACCTCTGGATGGCCGCGATTGATAGCGGCACCGTCGTCATGGTACAGCGTGTGATGTAACAACAGTTTAAGCAAGACCCTGTCGAGCAATTTCGACAGGGTCTTCGCATTTTTCCAGCGGTGCTATGCGAGGAGGATTTGGACGAGCTTGATGACGCCGGTGGCGAGGATGGCGGTCGCAACCGCGACAACCGCATAGATGAGTTGCTTCTTCGCCTTCCCCACCTTCTCCGCATCGCCCCCGGAGGTAAGGAAGAGGAACGCCGCATAGATGATGAAGACGACCGCGAGGGCGAGGAGAGCCCCATAGAGCCACCCGCCGAACTTATTAATGATGGTGATGACCTTCTCTGGGGTATCGACGCCCTCGCGGCCGTATTCATCGGCGGCCGCGGCGGCGAGTGGTGCGGCGAGAGTAGCCACGAGCGCGAGCGCGGGCGCGGTGAGGAGAACGACTGCGACGGCATTTTTTTCTTTTATGTTCATAGATGTTCGGAATGATTAATCCGAGATCGGAGGAGGAATATCAGGAGGTGCTGCGGCATGAGAAGTAGCCGCTCCGAAGAACACTTCTACCAGATACACAATGCCTTTGGAGAGGACGGCGACCGCGACCGCGATGACCGCGTAGGTGAGGTACGATTTCGCTTTTTTAATTTTCTCCTCCTCGCCCCCCGAGAAAAGGAAATTGAACGCCGCAACGAGAATGAATATCACCGCGAGGGCGAGGAGAATTCCGAAGAGCCAGTTACCGGCTTTGAGAAAGATGGCCTCTACCCCGCTCATACCCTGCTGGGAGACGATGGATTCCGGGGGCGCGTCAGGGAACGCCGATGCCACCGTTGTTACAAGGAGCGGCAACGCGCCGAGGAGCATAACACCAACCGTACATAGAATTTGCCGTGCAAAAATCATATCCTCTATCCATTGTACCATAAACAAGAACCCTCCCCGCAAGGGGAAGGGCCTGCCCCGTTACTCATTGCACAATAGTTTGTCTGAAGAATGTTGTGGCAACGAGATACACAATACCGCGCGCCAAAAGTCCGATTGCAACCGCGATGATGGCATAGACGAGGTAACTTTTCGCCTTCTTCACCTTCTCTTCATCGCCGCCCGAAGTCAAGTAGAGGAATGCCGCGTAGAGGATGAAGATAACCGCGAGGGCAACGAGGATGCCGAAAAACCAGTTGCCGGCTGTGGTAATCCAAGTGATTATCGAAGAGTAGCCAGTAATTGGCTGGCCGAGTACCGGTTGCGCGCCCGCGAGGAGCGGTAAAACTAAAGTCCCCACCATGGCGATCCCCGCGCCGACCTTCATGATTGATTTCATATTTTTATTTTGATTTGTTTTTAGCACCCGACCTTTTTGTTTTTATTCGTATAAATTGGCGATTTTTTGCTGTTCCGTATAATTAGTGTTATTCGTGTACATTCGTGGTCTAAGGGTTCGTGGTGAGCAGTTTCTCAATAATGGATACCAATCCCCATCCGATGAAGATGATACCATACCCCACCACCGCGTACAAGATGGTCTTCCTCCCTTTCGTGAACTTCTCGGGGTCGCCTCCCGCGAAGAGCATCTGGAACGCGCCGTAGATAATCATCACAGCTGCGATTGGCGCCGCCACAGTCACAAGCCAGTCCACAATGCGGTGGAGGAGCGAGTCCACGGTCGAGGTGCTCCCGAGGGGGTTGGGGAGTTGCACCTCCACTGGCGGCGTGGGGAGAGGACCTGGGCCGGGACCTTGCGCAAGGATAGTTCCTGCTAAACCAGCGCAGAGCGTGAGCGCGAGAATGGTTGCGAAGAAATATCTCATATCCCTTTCAATTATACATGATTTACCCGCAAGTAATTTGTGACCATGGGAGGGAGGGATTCCCCGAGAGGAGCTGGAGAAGCTCGTTTATGAAGAGCCACGCCACAAGTGCGATGACGAGGCCCGTGACCGCGGCGGTCATGGTTTTCCGGCCCTTGGAGACGCGCTCCTCCGAGCCGCCGGAGGTCATGAACTGAAGCGCGCCCCAGACGATCATCCCAACCGCGATTGCGAACGCGATTTGCCAGATGAACTGGATGACGTTGGAGGTGACGATGAGCGCGTCGCAGAAATTGCATGGCCCCGTGGGGCCGCCAGAGGAACTGATGGCGGTAGTTGTGCCACACCTTGCGCCCTCCC
>PCRZ01000001.1:14950-15142 GCA_002772205.1 Candidatus Jorgensenbacteria bacterium CG23_combo_of_CG06-09_8_20_14_all_54_14
GGTGATGACGGACATTTTGTTAGATTCGAAGTATGGGAGAAAAGCACGAAGCACGAAATTCGAAATACGAAACAAATGCAGAAAATGGGGAAAATCTGAAAATGGGAGTCTGGAACATTTGAATTTAGGATTTTTCAGCCGAAGGCTGATCTCCGCCTAAGGCGGATGCGCCTCTGGAGCACGACTTTGGCG
>PCRZ01000011.1:0-11129 GCA_002772205.1 Candidatus Jorgensenbacteria bacterium CG23_combo_of_CG06-09_8_20_14_all_54_14
TGCTACAGTTAACTGTAGCACCCAGCCACCAGCACCATTTTCTCCCTTCTCTAATTCGCGGGAATTGTTGAATGATGCAGTGGGAACAGTGCTACAACGCTAAAGTAGCATAGTTCAGTTCCTTTCTACTGAAATGTTCTATTACCCGTAGAACTCCGTGCGGACTCAAGCATTGTTACAATTTCGCGATCGCGAGATTGTAACAATTTTGTTATAATACGGTCATGAGTTTTGTAGACGACCTGCTTACCATTCTATCCAGATACTCCGGAGGGTATAGAAAGATGCGGCAGATGCTCTATGGGCTTCCTCGCTATGGAAAGTCCCACGAAGTGAAATATGAGTTTAAGGATGTCACCCTTCGCGCTACGCTCTCACGCCTGCGAAAACTCGGTCTTGTTTCTAATAAACAGGGCGAATGGGCAATTACCGTGCGTGGGAAACAACACCTCAAAAATAGAAAATCGCGTTTTGCGAAAGGTCATGGGAAATATCCGGCATCCTCAGCAATGAAGCACAAAAAGAATATGATCATTGCTTTTGATATACCCGAATCTCATAAAAAAATGCGAGATTGGTTGAGGGTAGAGTTACGGCTATTGGGATTTGAACCCATCCAGAAGAGTGTATGGTTTGGCCCCGCGCCGCTTCCAGAAGATTTTTTGGAGAGTCTCTCCGAACTGAATCTTTTGCCATTCTTAAAGTTTTTCCGCACCACCGAAGAGGAACTCGTGTAAAATGTTACAATTCCGCGATCGCGGAATTGTAACGTATAGCGCGCCATGGTTTATTGGGTTATCTTACAGTAGTTAGATTATGAACAACCAATAGTTGGATTATGAGTAACGTAAGGAATTTCGTGATAATCGCACACGTGGACCACGGCAAGTCAACCCTTGCCGATCGTTTTCTTGAGACAACGGGGACCGTGGAGCGCCGCCGGATGCACGCCCAGTACCTCGACCAGCTTGAGCTCGAGCGGGAGCGGGGGATTACCATCAAGATGGCACCGGTCCGGATGATATATCATCCGGAAATCCGAAATCCAAAATCAGAAATCCTAAACAAAGGTTTAGAAATTATCTCGCTACGCGAGATCCCGCGAAGCGGGAGAAATTCTCCGCCGAAGGCGGATCCGCCTCTGGCGGAGAAATTAGAAATTGCAGGTTCAGAATATGTTCTGAACCTGATAGATACTCCTGGACATTCTGACTTTAGTTACGAGGTCTCGCGGGCGCTTGAAGCGGTGGAAGGCGGCATTCTCCTCGTGGATGCAACGCAGGGTATTCAGGCGCAGACGCTCGCGAATTTCCGTGCCGCGAGGGCCGCGGGGCTTACCCTCGTTGGGGCGGTGAACAAGGTGGACCTGTTTGGAAAATACGATGACAATAACAATAACGATGACAAACGCGATGAGAGAATAAGAAAAGTGGTTTATGAGCTTGCTGAACTATTGGAGGCGTCGGAGGGCGATATCCTCCTCGTTTCCGGCAAAACAGGAAAGGGAGTTCGGGAGCTGCTGGAAGCGGTTATCAGAAGGATACCTCCGCCCCGTCATAGTCATAGTGATGGTCATAGTTGTGCCTTGATATTTGATTCGTTCTATGACGACCACAAGGGAGTGGTGGCGTCGGTGCGCGTGTTTGATGGCGCCATTTGCGCAACCGATGAGGTGCAACTCCTCGCAAGTGGGGTACATTCCAAACTCAAGGAGATCGGCTACTTTGCGCCGGAGTTGAAATCCCTCGGCAGCGACGGGGCGTTGAGCGCTGGGGACATCGGCTACCTCGCGACCGGCATCCGCGACGCGGCGCACATCACGATCGGCGACACGGTGACGGTGTGGCGGGGGAACCGTACCGCGCCGGTGGTGCCGCTCACCGGATACTACAAACCCCAGCCGGTGGTCTTCGTCTCGTTCTACCCCGAAGATAGCGACGACTACGAGCTCCTCACGAAGGGGTTGGAGAAATTGCGTTTGAACGACTCCGCGCTCTCCATTGAACCGGACCAGAACGAGGTGCTGGGGCGCGGCTACAAGGTTGGGTTCCTCGGGCAGCTCCACTTTGAGATTGTGGCCGAGCGCCTTAAGCGGGAGTTCGGCGCGCGCACGGTGAATACTTTCCCCTCGGTGGCGTACCGCGTGAAGGTGAAAGACCTGCCTCCTGCCCGTGCAGGCGGGGCGCAGGCAGGTGAATGGCGCACCATCGTGAAGCCGGAGGATATGCCGCCGGACGCGCTCGCGGTGGAGGAACCGCTCGTCACCGTTTCCATTCTTGCTTCTCCCGCGCAGCTCGGAAACATTATGCCGCTCCAAGCGCGCTTCCGTATGCGGAACGTGGAAACGGAAACGCTGGGAGACCACGCTGTGGTGAAAGCAACGATGCCGCTCATGGAACTGGTGAGCGATTTTGACGACCAGTTGAAATCGGCGACCGCTGGCTACGCTTCCTTCAGCTACGAGCTCGCGGGTTACGCCCCCGCTGATGTGGTGAAGGTAAGCATTCTCATTTCGGGCGAGATGGTGCCGGGCCTCTCGCGCTTCTTCTCGCGAGAGACCCATGAGCGGGAGGCGCGGAAGATGGTGGAGCGTCTGAAAAAGCTCCTCCCGCGCCGGCAGTTCGCCCAGCCGGTGCAGGCCTCAGCCGAGGGACGCATCATTGCGCGGGAGGATATCCAAGCGCTCAGGAAAGATGTCACGGGCTACCTCTACGGCGGCGACCGCACGCGGAAAATGAAGCTCTGGAAGAAGCAGAAGCGGGGGAAAGAGCGCCTGAAGGAGCGCGCGGAAGCCACTATCCCGCCGGATGTATTCAAGGAACTACTAAAGAAATAGAAGAGATAGGGATTTATCACATGAAAACGCGACCGCGCGCTCATGTGATAAAATAAAAATGAAAAATAATGGAAAAAAAGAAAAAAGAACGTAGCGGCTTTGTGTATCACATGAAAACGCGATCGCGTTTTCATGTGATAGGAAAATTTTGCGCTGCGTGACAAAGAAGGAAAAATTGCTATAGTTAGCTCAAATGGCGGTGAATCGCTGCATAGAGATATGAGGTTGTGGATGTGGGGAATAGTGTTATTGGTAATTGCTCTTCTTGGGTGGGGCGTATATACTCTTGCGAGCGAGCAGAACACGCTGGAGAGCGATTGGGAAGGTCTCCAGGCGACCGTCGCGGCGCTCCAAAGCGAGAACGCGGCACTGCGGGAGAAGATAGAATATATAAAACAGCCGGAAAATATCCTCAAGGAATTGAAATCGCAGTTCAACTACACCGAGGTGGGGGAGAAACTGCTCATCATCATCCCTCCGGCGGCAAGTTCCACCGCGACGAGCACGGTACATTAATGAGAAGTTGCGGGACTTCCCAAGCCCCGTTACAAAACATAGCGCAATCCCGCTCAATTTTGCGACCATCGTTTAGTGGCAGGACGGCTGCTTCCCAAGCAGTAGGCGCGAGTTCGATTCTCGCTGGTCGCACAAAACAAAGCAAAATTGGGGCGGGGCCAAGCTGTGCGGGTTCCCTGCCCGCTGGCAGGCGGGGATTCCCGTATTCCGCACCACAAAAGCATCTCGCGTGTCGCACATTGCTGAAGCTTTGGCGACGGCACGAGGCGAGGTGTTTTTTTTGTTCCTGATATTTGAAAAGCTATTTGAACATCACGGCCATAGATGCGAAGATTAAGAGCGAATATGTTTACGAACGTCATCACCGACGAACAGCTTGTTGAGTGGTGTCTCCGCGGCGACGAAGCCGCGCTCCGCACGCTCTTTGAACGGCACCTTGCGCCGGTGTACGCGTTCGTGCACCGCTATGTGGGTAACGACGATGACGCAAAGGACGTGGTCCAGGAAACGTTCGTGCGCGCGTGGCGACACTTGCGCACATTTGACCAAACGAAGCGATTCAAAACATGGCTCTTCACCATCGCAAAGAATACCTCGCTGAACTTCCTGAAGAAGAAAAAGCCGGCGACGTTTTCCGAGCTGACACGGGAAAGGGGAGAAGGTGAAGACATGTTCGAAGAATCACTCGAAGACCCCGCACCTTCTCTTGAGGAACTGTTTGACGTGGTACGAACCGCGGAGGAACTTGGGGGAGCTATAGCGGAGCTTCCGCCGCCGCATCGGATGGTGCTCCTCCTGTACTATCAGGACCAGTTCACGTTCAAGGAAATTGCGGGGATCGTTGGCGAACCACTGAACACCGTGAAGAGCAGGCACCGCCGGGCGCTCATTGCCCTGCGGAAACTTCTAGTGCGGTAGTTTTAGTCGCTTCCTATTACTTCATTGAAGTCATTTTGTTGAATATCAGAGCCGTTTTTCATTTCCTTTTTCAAAAACCAGGTGCTTTAATTGATTAAAGCACCTACCCCAACCGCTTGCGGCGTGCGTCATATTAAAACGAATGAGCGTTGTCAGTCACGTGAAATATGCCATGGTTGAATTGCGGTGACATGGTTATAAGGAACCGTTCGGCTCCGCTTCGCTCGCCTCTGCTTTGTTAGATATTGAACGCCCGCTTGGCACCGTTTCTCAATGCGGTATAAAAATGCACCAAAACGCGCCCCTTCGCGGTATAAGGAATGTAGAGAACCATGCGAACGAACGCCGATTATCAAACTTTTTTAAGCAATTTTGACCGCGCCGCGCCGCCGGAGGGCCTCCTTGATGAGGTGCTCCTTCGCATATACGGGGTGCAGCGGCGCTGGACGCGGGTCCGGACGGCTCTTTTCGGGTTTTGCGCGGTGGCGGCAGGCGCACTTTTGGTACCCGCGTGGGGCGCGCTCCAAAACGAGCTTGCCCTGTCCGGGTTCACCCGCTTCGTTTCCCTCGCATTCTCGGACTGGTCGACGATCATCACGTATGGAAAGGATCTTGGTATCTCACTGCTCGAATCATTGCCGGTGTTCTCCGCCGTTGCCGTGCTGGGGCTCCTCCTTGCCTTCATGGCGTCACTCGGGGGCCTTGTGCGGAACGCGGAAGCCGGTCGGCGGTCGTTTACGATAAAAATTACATAAGCATCCGCCGCCATGCATATTAATTTTACGGATTGGAAAACGTTTTTCCGCTCCAAACTTTTCAAGGGCATTCTCTGCGGGATAGGCGCGCTCGTGGCGCTCCTCCTCGTGTTCCGGGCAGGTGAACTGGTCGGCTTCAGGAAAGCAAACTTTTCGTACCAGTGGGGCGAGGGATACTACCGGGCAGTCGCGGGGCCGCATCGCGGGTTCTTCGGGGAGCCCGGCGACAGGGATTTTTTAACGAGCCATGGGGCGTTCGGTACGATCCTCACCGTTGCCAGTTCAAGTATGGTCGTGCAGGGGCCCGATAATCTGGAAAAGGTGGTGCTTGTGACGACGAGCACGGTGGTGACGAAATTCCGCGAGCGCATTGCGGCATCCGCGCTTCAACCCAGTGACCAAGTGGTGATCGTCGGCGCGCCGAACGACACGGGGGAAATTGAGGCAAAACTTATCCGCGTGATACCGCTGCCTCCGCCCCCACTCCCGCCTGAAGGTAACGGCCCGCATCGTCGCTGAATGTCGTTTACATAATAATGAGCGTTGAATTTACGCGGGCGATTGTTGGTATGTCGGGGAAAGTATGGCGCTCGCGTTTTGTTACCGCGATGAAAACGTATGCGGCGGCCCATAGAGTGATAACCGCGGTGGTGCTCGCTCTCGCGGTGTTTGGGGGCTACCGGGCGTACACCGCGCTCACCAGCACCGCTGGCGAAACGCAATATGTAACAGCCGCCGCCGCAAAAGGCACCATTGTCGTTTCCATCACCGGGAGCGGCCAGGTGTCCGTTTTAAATCAGGTGGACGTAAAACCGAAGGTTTCGGGTGATGTGGTGTATGTCGGCGTCAAAAATGGCCAAGAGGTGAGGCAGGGCGCGCTCATCGCCCAGCTTGATACGAGCGATGCTGTGAAGGCGGTGAGCGACGCGCAGGTGAGTTTGGATCAGGCGAACCTCACGTTGGAGAAAATGAAAGGGCTCACCACCGACGAGGGAACCATCCGGGGCGACAGACAGAAAGCCGCAGACGAACTTGCGAAATCGTACGACAGCGGGTTCAACGCCGTATCAAACGCATTCCTCGATCTCCCGGGCATCGTAACCGGTCTCTATGACCTCATGTACGCGAGCTCTTTCGGCACCGCGGGCCAGTGGAATATTGACTACTATGTGAACGGGGTACAGAACGCGTTGGGGCAGTACAGTTCCGAGGCGTACGCATTCAGAAATGGCGCCGATGCGGCGTACCGCGCGGCGCGTGAGGCATACGACAAGAACTTTTCCGACTACAAAGCCGCGTCGCGGTTCTCGGACAATCAAGCCATTGAGAGCATGATCGACCAGACCTACGATACCACGAAGCTCATTGCGGAAGCGGTGAAGAGCGCCAACAACCTCATCCAGTTCTACAAAGATCGGCTTACTGAATATAACGTGAAACCGAACGCGCTCGCCGACACCTATCTCTCCCAATTGAGCGCCTACACCGGTAAGACAAACACGCATCTCTCCAATCTCCTCTCCATACGGGACACCATTCGGAGCAACAAGGAAACAATCATTAATACCGGTTTCAATCTCTCGGATCAGAAAATTCAGGTAGCCAAGGCGGAGAACACGCTCGCAGACGCCAAGCAGAAACTTGCCGAGTGCTCCATCCGCGCGCCGTTCACGGGCGTGATAGCAAAGGTGGATGTTCAGAAGGGGGATACCGTTTCTTCGGGTGCCGCGGTCGCGACCATTATCACCGCACAGCACATCGCGAAGATAACCTTGAATGAGGTTGATGCGGCAAAAGTGAAACTTGGCCAGAAAGTTACCCTTACCTTTGACGCGGTGCCCGATGCAAGCGCGGTAGGGGAGGTTACCGATATTGATACCCTCGGTACGGTTTCGCAGGGTGTGGTGTCCTATGCGGTAGAGATCGCCTTCAGCGCGGGCGACGCGCGCATAAAACCGGGCATGAGCGTGAGCGCCGCGATCGTGACCGGCGTCAAACAAGACGTGCTCACGGTACCGGTGAGCGCGGTGAAATTCCGCGGTGACGCATCGTACGTTGAGGTGTTTGACGGGACGGTCCCATCCGTGGCGAACGGCCAAAGTTTTCCCTCGGCGGTGCCTCCGCGCGAGCAGGCGGTCGAGACCGGCATTTCCAATGATACGGAGACGGAGATCGTGAGCGGTTTGAAGGAGGGCGATCTGGTCGTCGTGCGCGAGATCTCGCCTGCCACTTCCCAAACCCAATCAGCGCAGGGCGTCGGCGGCATCAAAATTCCAGGCATCGGGGGCGGGGGGCGATAAAGGGTTTTGTATAAATTTTTAAGACGAAGTCGTAAAAAATTTATAGACAAAACCTTTACCCAGCACTTATTTTTATAAAATGTTTTATACTTATTGCCTTCAGCATCGAATAACAAAAGAATTGTATTACGGATATACCGACGATTTGCGACGGCGACTGAAAGAACACAAAAGAGAAGATAAAAAATGGGAATTGATATATTACGAAGCATACAGATCAGAAACAGATGCTAGAAGACGGGAACGAAAGTTAAAAGACTATGGACAATCCAGAACGCATCTTAAAAAACGTATTAAAGATTCTCTGTTATAAAAATAAGTGCTGGGTGCTCAATGTTGTGGTTGAATTTTATTCGCCGCGACAATTCGGGCTCTAAAATTCAAACAACATTGGCATGATTGAGTGCGAGAATCTCGTCAAAACCTATCGGAATGGCGATGTGGAAACCACCGCGGTCAAGGGGATGTCATTCCACATTGAGGCGGGGGAATTCGTTGCCATTATGGGACCGTCGGGGTCGGGGAAATCAACCCTCATGCACATCCTGGGTTGTCTTGATACGCCGACAAGCGGCACCTACCTCTTGGACCACCACGACGTGTCAAAGCTTTCGGACGACGAGCTCGCGGATATCAGGCGGTGGAAGATCGGGTTCGTATTCCAGTCGTTCAATCTATTACCCCGCGCGACGGTCTTGAGAAATGTCATGCTCCCGCTCGTCTACGCGCGGGTGCCGCACCAGGAGCGCCGCGCACGCGCGGAGCAGGCGCTCACTGCCGCGGGGCTTGATGCCGATCGTTGGGACCACCTTTCAAACCAGCTCTCCGGCGGAGAGCAGCAGCGTGTAGCCATCGCGCGAGCGCTCGTGAACAAACCGAACATTATTTTTGCCGATGAGCCGACCGGGAACCTTGATACGAAGACCGGAGAGGTCGTGCTCGATGCGTTCCGGGAGCTGAACGAGAAGGAACACCACACCATCATTCTCATCACCCACGAATTGAACGTAGCCGAACACGCCAATCGCATTATCCACGTGCAGGACGGGGGTATTTTAGAAGATATACGAAACCACCGCGCACAGGCCGCGCATGCCCGCCACGAATTATAATCCCGTTAGAAACAACAAAAACAACCCTATGCAATCAAACATTTATAAGAATAGGATGACAATTTGTAAAAAGGCCGTGCTTATTACGGTCATCTATGATGACCTGTTTCTAACGGGATGACCACCGCCGATCTCATTGAGGAGACATATTTCTCGCTCACCGTGAACAAGGTGCGCACGGGGCTTACCATGCTCGGCATTGTCATCGGCATCGGGTCGGTGATCGCGATGGTGTCCATCGGCCAGGGCGCGCAGGGGAGCATAGAGTCCAGCATCCAATCCATCGGTTCCAATTTGATCCTGGTGATGCCGGGCACGCAGCGGGGCCCGGGGTTCCAGGTGAGCCAGGGGCGCGGTTCGGCACGCAGCTTAAAGCAGGAAGATGCTGATGCTATCGCGAAAGAGGTTTCCATGGTAAACGCGGTCGCGCCGGAACTTTCGGGACGCTACCAGGTAACCAGCAAGGGTAAGAACACAAATACGCAGGTGATCGGCACTGTATCCTCGTATCCGAGCGTGCGGAATGTGCAGATAGACGAGGGTTCGTTCATCACCGACCAGCACGTGCGGAGCATCGCAAAGGTGGCGGTCATCGGACCTACCGCCCGCGATGATCTTTTTGGGGAAGGCGTGAGCGCCATCGGCCAGACAATCCGCATTAAACAGGTTGAGTTCAAGATCGTCGGCATTACGAAGACGAAGGGCGGTTCCGGATTCGGGAGCCAGGACGACATGATCTTCGTTCCGCTCTCGAGCGCCCAGCGGTTCCTGGCCGGCGACGAGTACCTCACGACCATCAGCATCCAGGCCCAGGATGCCGATGCCATGGCCGCCGTGCAGCAACAGGTTACCGATCTGCTGCTCAACCGCCACCACATCAGCGAACCCACCCTTGCCGATTTCAACATTTTGAACCAGTCGGACATCGTGGCGACCGCCTCATCAATAACGAACACGCTCACCATTCTCTTGGGCGCCATCGCCGGCATTTCACTCTTGGTGGGCGGCATCGGCATCATGAATATGATGCTTACGACGGTGACCGAGCGGACCCGCGAGATCGGGCTCCGGAAGGCCATCGGGGCGAAGAACGCTGACATCAGCGTTCAGTTTCTCACGGAATCGGTGGTACTCACATTCCTCGGCGGGCTGGTGGGTGTTTTCTTTGGGTGGCTCGCGTCATCTGCGGTCACGCAGTTCGCGGGCATTGCGACCGCCATTTCCCTAACGTCAGTACTGCTTGCCTTCGGCGTTTCCGGCGCCATTGGTGTCGCTTTCGGATACTATCCAGCCAGACGCGCAGCAAGTTTAAATCCGATTGAGGCATTGAGGTACGAGTAATGAAAATCCGAAGCGCGAGGCATAAAGCACGAAGCACGAAATCAGAAATCCGAAACAAATGGGGAAAATGGAGAAAATTCGAAACGAAAGGTTTGAAACATTTTCTGCCAAAGGCGGATCCGCCTTCGGCGGAGAATTTAGAATTTGTTTCGAATTTCGATATTCGGATTTCGAATTTCACATTCAAGGTCGATTGAGCAAATAAGAACAAAAAATGAAAAACAAAATTGTAATGATGGTGGTAAGCGCGATAGTCATTGCCGGCGTGAGTTTCTATGGAGGGATGCGGTACGGGAAATCAAGCGCACAACCCGCGCAGGGGACGGGACGTTTCAGCAATCTCCCTGCGGGGCAACAGCGAACAGGCCAGCAAGGTCAGCGCGGCGCGTTCGCGGGCGGCGGCGCGTCGGGGGAAATTGTGAGCACGGATAGCCAGAGTATCACGCTCAAACTGCGCGACGGGAGTTCAAAGATCATATTTGTCTCGAGTTCAACGAAGATAATGAAATCAACGGACGGCGCGCGGAGCGATTTGACGAGCGGCGCGCAGGTTGTCGTGAGCGGAACCGCCAATCCGGACGGGAGCGTCACCGCGCAGTCCATCCAGTTGCGGACGGAACTTCCGCCGCAGCCGTAGCGTGTTCATTAGCCGATTCGTGGTGGAAAAACGGGAACGCGCCGGAAGCGACCACCACACAAAGCGAGCAGCAGAAAACCGCAACGACGGACAAAATTTTATACGCCAAGAGAAAACCACGGGCGTAAACCCGTGGATGAAGGCATACCGCGAAGCGGGCTTGCGAAACAAGTAACAAAAGAAACCACGGGCGTGAGTCCGTGGAGTTTCATTCAGAAGTTAGTCGCGAATTTGCTGTGGCTTCAGCCGGTCGGGGGTGATACAGGTATCCATTAAGAGCACAGAAGGCGTGCTACCGCATGCGGTAGCAGGCTAGTGGGAGGTGGTTGGAGAAGAAAGAATAAGGAAAGGAGAGAATGGAAGTAGAAGAGAAGCGGAAAGAGAGAATGTGGAACGTGAAAAAATGGCGCTACCGCATGCGGTAGCGAGGTGCAAGGGAGGTCTATTCAGAAGTCAGAAGTTAGTCGCGAATTTACCCTCCTCTGCAGAAAGCCACGGGCGCTCGCCTTGCCGAAGCCTTGTGCCACCGCTAAAGCTTCAGGCGACACGCGGTCGGCGAAGCGCAGGTAAGCCCGTGGAGTTTTATTCGGCGTCCTCAAGATAAGATAAAATACCTTACAACAAGTGATGCCTCAATTTGTACGCATATGCGTACAAATTGAGGCTGGCACAACGACCCCGTAGAAAATAATAGGGTGCTATAATTGATTATAG
>PCRZ01000011.1:11166-12831 GCA_002772205.1 Candidatus Jorgensenbacteria bacterium CG23_combo_of_CG06-09_8_20_14_all_54_14
TATATGCCAAGAGAAAACCACGGGCGGCCTACTCCGCCCCGCTAAGCGGGGCTACGAAGGCTGGATAAGCCCGTGGAGTTTCATTTTTTTGACTGTATTGTATTCAATATCGCTCTCACTTTTTCCAAGCTGTCCCAGTCATAGACGGAAATGGGAAAAGCTTTTTTACTAATCTTCCTTAAAACGGCGATCTTCTTCTTTACGTCCTTTGCCGGCACCGCGTCGCTCTTGCTTAGAAATATATACTCGGTTTTTTTTGAAAGTTCGCTACTATATTTTTCAAGCTCTTTTTTGATGATTTTGTGATCTTTGGCGGGATCTTCCGATTCCGCGGAGATGAGGTGAAAAATAATTTTCGTGCGCTCAATGTGCCGCAGGAATTTGATACCCAAGCCCCTGCCGGAGGACGCGCCCTCAATGAGCCCGGGAATGTCTGCGAGGATGAGCTCGTAGTAGGCTCCAAGATTCGGCTCAAGCGTCGTGAAGGGATAGTTGGCAACCTTGCTTTTTGCTTTCGTGAGTTCGTTCAATAAGCTGGATTTTCCCGAATTCGGCAGGCCGATGATGCCCACGTCAGCGATGAGTTTGAGTTCAAGCCGAAGGGTGAACTGCTCGCCGGGGAGCCCAACCTGAAATTGCTTTGGCGTTGTGTTTGTGGATGAGCGGAAATGGAAGTTCCCTTTCCCGCCGCGGCCGCCTTTCGCGATGAGGACGCGCGCGCCGATCTTCGTGATTTCCGATTCCGTTTCAGCCGTCAGATTGTGAATCACCATGCCCACGGGAACTTTCAAGATGAGGTCGTTGCCGTCCGCGCCGTCTCTGAATTGCCCCCTCCCCGGTCCGCCGTCCTTCGCCTTGATGTCCTTTTCGTATCTGAACTGGCCTAAGGCGTTCAAATCGGAGACGCCCTCGCAATAGATACTGCCGCCCTTGCCGCCGCTCCCTCCCACAGGTCCGAGCGACATGAGGTTTTTATTAAAAGCCACGGCGCCGTTCCCGCCGTTGCCAGCGCTTACTTTTATAGTTACGTCGTCAATCAACATTTAAATCTTTGCCCTCGTCATTTAGAACCAAAAACGTTATTTTTGCGGCGGGTCAAAATATTTTTTCCCTTTGAGTTTATTGGGGAGCAGGTCCTCCTTCGTATATTTTTCGTACCCCTTGCCGTAGTCAAGGTCTTTCATAAGCTTCGTTACCGGGTTCCGGATACTCAACGGGATGGGGAGATTGCCGTGCACTTTGACGTCGTCCACCGCCCGGAAATATGCGTCGTGCGAACGGCGGCTCTTCGGCGCCAGCGAGAGATAGGTCACGCCATGGGCGAGGTTGATAGCGCATTCGGGCAGGCCGATGATCTCTACGGCGCGGAACACGGCGTTCGCGATGGGGAGCGCTTGCGGGTCCGCGAGCCCCACGTCTTCCGAGGCGAAGATGACCATCCGGCGGGCGATGAATTTCGGGTCCTCGCCCGATTCCACCATGCGCGCGAGGTAGTATAGCGCGGCGTCCGGATTGGAGGCGCGCATGCTCTTGATGAAGGCGCTGATAGTATTGTAATGCTCCTCGCCCTTGCGGTCGTAGCGGAGGAATTTGGATTGAAGGGCGTTGGCGAGCGTTTGAACGTTCACGGTGCGGTAGAGCGCCTGCGCCGCCTCCAAGAGCCCC
>PCRZ01000011.1:12861-14875 GCA_002772205.1 Candidatus Jorgensenbacteria bacterium CG23_combo_of_CG06-09_8_20_14_all_54_14
TTTATGAGCCACTCGCGCGCCGCCTTGTCGAGCGTGATGCCGGTCCGGTCAACGATCCGGCTCAATTCCTCCGGCGAGAGCTCGTTGAGGACGAACACCTGGCAGCGCGAGAGGAGGGGAGGGATAATCTCAAAACTGGGATTCTCGGTGGTCGCGCCGATGAGCGTGAGCCGGCCGGTCTCAACATAGGGGAGCAGGAAATCCTGCTGGGCTTTGTTGAACCGGTGTATCTCGTCCAAGAACAGCACCTTCGGCCTGTGGTGATCTTTTTCAAAAAGTTTACCGTGGGAGTCGGAAGTGACAATTTGTTTTATGTTGTCTTTTCCCGCTGAAACCGCGGAAAGTTCATGGAGTTCCGCATCCAGATTTTTTGCATAAATTTTCGCGAGCGTCGTTTTGCCGCACCCGGGCGGCCCCCAGAGGATAAAGGAAAAGAGGTGTTTTTGTTCAATCGCAATGCGAAGCGGCTTTCCCGCGCCCACGAGGTGCTCCTGCCCGATGAATTCGTTGAGCGACGTCGGCCTGATTCTTGCGGCAAGCGGTTCCATGTGTTCGCAGTGTAGCGCGGGAGAGGGGAATTGCAAACGCGCACAATGTTACGAGGTTGAATCCTGCAACGAGGTTGAACCTCCTATGGAGGTTCAACCTCAATATATTACAGGCGATTGATTTTTTGAATGTTTCGGTTTATATTGTTTTGTAAGCGCCGCCCGGAGTGCGGCAATTTTTTATGGATTCCATACGCAACATAGCGATAATTGCCCACGTTGACCACGGCAAGTCCACCCTCGTTGACGCGCTCCTGAAGCAATCCGAGACCAAACTCGGCAAGCTGGCGAATAGCAAGCTCATCATGGATTCCAACGAGCTCGAGCGGGAGCGCGGCATCACCATTTTTTCCAAGAACGCCGCCGTGATCTACCGGGGGACGAAGATTAACATCATTGACACACCCGGTCACGCGGACTTCGGCGGAGAGGTGGAGCGTGTCCTAAATATGGTGGACGGTTCGCTCCTGCTCGTAGATGCGCAGGAGGGGCCGATGCCGCAGACCCGCTTCGTGCTCAAGAAGGCGCTCAACGCTGGGCATAAGATCATTCTCGTGATCAATAAGATAGACAAGGCGAACGCGCGTGTGCACTACGCGCTTGAGAAGGTAATTGAGCTCTTCATTGATCTTGGCGCGACGAACGAACAGCTGAATTTCCCCGTTCTCTACGCGGCGGGCAAATTGGGGGTGGCGGGCATCGCGCCGAACCTCGCCGCCATGAGAAATATCGCCCCGCTCTTTGATGCCATTCTCCAGCACGTCCCCGCCCCGAAGATGGAGCGCAATGCGCCGTTCCAGATGATGGTGGCTTCCATACAATACAATGACTACCAGGGGAGGATTGCGGTGGGGCGCATCCATCGCGGCGTCGTGGAAAACGGCATGACGATTGCGCACCTCCGGAGCGGCTGTGCGGCCAAAAACTTCAAGATCACGGAACTCATGACATTCTCCGGTTTGGGACGCGTGCCCATTGACGCCGTGCCCGCGGGCGACATTGTGGCCATCGCGGGGATACCTGAGGTGAACATCGGTGACACGCTCGCGGATGCCGCCCATCCGGACACTCTGACTCCCATCACCATCGAAAAGCCAACGGTGAAGATGGTGTTTTCGGCCAATGATTCACCATTTTCCGGAGAGGAAGGGGAATACTGCACGTCGCGCAACATCCGCGAGCGGCTTTTCAAGGAGCTTGACAATGACGTGGCGCTCCGTGTGGAGGAGGGCGCCTCCGCCGACGAATTCGTCGTGAGCGGGCGCGGCGAACTGCACCTTGCGATCCTCATAGAAACCATGCGGCGCGAGGGCTACGAGATGCAGGTCTCGCGGCCGGAGGTCATCTTCAAAGAGGAGGATGGCGTGACGTTGGAGCCGACGGAGGACGTGTGGATTGAGGTGCCGGAGGCGTATGCCGGCCTCGTCATTCAGAAAATGAGTATGCGGAAAGGCGAGCTCAAAAAC
>PCRZ01000011.1:14948-24233 GCA_002772205.1 Candidatus Jorgensenbacteria bacterium CG23_combo_of_CG06-09_8_20_14_all_54_14
AGTTTATAATAGAAACCCGGGGCACCGGCGTCGCGAACTCTCTTTTCGCGGGTTACTTCCCGAAATTGGATTTCATCCCGGCGAGCGCGCACGGTTCACTCATCGTGCACGAAACGGGCATGACCACCGCGTATGCGCTCCTGCGCGCGCAGGAGCGGGGTGTCATGTTCATCGGTCCCGGCGAGAAGGTGTATGAGGGGCAGGTGGTGGGGCAAAATGCCAAGGCGAACGACATTACGGTGAACGTTTGCAGGCAGAAGCAGCTGACGAACTTCCGGGCCAAGACGGACGCGGTAACCGACGATCTCATTCCGCCCCGCACACTCTCTCTGGAGCAGGCGCTGGAGTACATCGGCGAGGACGAGCTGGTGGAGGTGACGCCCAAAAGTATCCGCCTGCGTAAGCGGATACTCCGGAACGCACTGCGTTAGCTCCTCCTTTTTTTGCGCTATGGTACTTCCTATAAACCAATCTTCCGGTTTTTATCGCCTCGGCATTGCGCCGAATATACTGGCGGTGCTTGATAAACTCGATTTCACCGTTCCCACCACCATTCAGGAAAAATCTACGCTCCTCGGTCTCCCGATATGGTTCGGCGTGGCTCACTATCCTGAGTTCATCGAAGGACTGTGCTGACTTATTTGCTCCGACCCTCCAGTCGGAGCACTCATTTTTCTAAATTTTCGATTTCTTTTTTTATTTCCTCAATTACTTCAGGATTATGAATTATCTTATTTTTGCCTTCGGTTATTGAAATAATATAAAATACTTTGCCGCCATATTTTGCGGTAAATTTTTCGTGTGTCTTTTTCTGTTGTTCTCTCTCGTTGATTATCTGCGTAATATATTCATACCCCGCTGGTTTTATTTGAAGACCAATGTATTTATCGTTAATTTTAATAAAATAATCAACATTATATCCCCTATCCCATTCATCGGGGGCGGGCTCGATTTTAACTCCAAGAATTTTTTCAAGCTGTCCGTAAATTGTTTGAATTTCTGACTGATAACCGTCGAAGGTTCTGTTTATTACCAAATTGTATATGAAATTTATACAATCTTCTTCGGTAACATTTTCTATTTCGGTTTTACAAACATCGGTAACCTTAATAAATAAAGTTTTCCCGAGTTGCTCAAGATATTGCTTTGAATAGGCTTTTTCTAAATAAAATTTTTCCCACTCTTTTAGTGTTTTGGGGGCACATTTTCTTATTAACTCCGCGACGGGACCAACCTTACTTTTCTTAGTTAATCCCCATCTCATATTTGCTTGATTTAATATCCATTCTTTTGCCATATTATTGTGTTAAATTTAAAAATTTTAATTTGTACTTATAGTCAATTTTATCATCTACATCTACGAGACCAGCTTTTATTAAATGGGCATTAATAAAAGTTTTATTTTGTAAATATAAATAGCATAACAAATTATTGTCGCTGTCGTATTTTAAGTTATCAAATCTAATAAAAACCCTTTGATTTTTTAGTTTGGTTTGTAAAAATTCTATTGCTTTATCAAGCATTTCCTTTTTTGTCTTAACTCCAATTAACTTAATCATTAAATCGTTATTTAATAAAATTTTTTCTGGGTTTATAACTTGTTTAACAGAGTATAAATCGACTCTTTCGTTATTTACAGAATCGATTTTTGAACCAAATTTTAATTTTTTGGGATCAATTTTTCTACTAAATTTTATTGAATCCTTAAAAATATACGGCAGTTTTAAGATTTCATTTTTAAAATCTGTGGTTTTATTTTTCTGTTCTATAATTTCAAAATTTACGCCCTTAGACAAATCTTCTTTATCTGCTCCGATTTTTTCTTTTATTATCGGCAAAAAATTCTTATTAATTTCAAAACCAGCGGAGTTGCGGCCTAAATTTTTTGCCGCAAGAGTAGTTGTACCGCTTCCCAAAAATGGGTCTAAAACCGTGTCGCCCACAAAACTAAACATTTTTATAAGCCGTTTTGGTAATTCTTCTGGATACATAGCTAAATGCTTATCTTGTTTTGCACCATTAAAATTCCAATGGCCAGTAAAATACTGATTCCATTCTTCTTTGTACATTTTAGATTTTTCTTTTATTTCCCTTGATACTATTGGTGCGTCCCCTAACTTTTTGAAAATTAAAATAAATTCGTAATCTAATTTAATTATTCCATTTCTCGGATAAGGAAAACTGCCCATTATGGTTGCTCCACCGGTAGTATTCATCGTTGTTGTTTTTTGCCAAATCACGGCTCCCATATAATCAAATCCTATGGTCTCGCAAAATTTTATTATTTCAGTACGAATAGGAATTATTTTATATCGTCCATAATACACAGAACGGGCGAATTGATCTCCGATATTTATACAAAGACGACAACCATCGTTTAAAACTCTAAAACATTCTTTCCAAACTAAATTGAGATTATTGATATAATCTTCATAGCTATCATCAAAACCAATCTGATCGGAAGTTCCGTAATCTTTTAACTGCCAATATGGTGGCGAAGTAATAACAAGATGAACGGATTTATTTTGTAATTCCGCCATATTACGTGAATCGCCAATTATAATTTTGTGATTAGTTTTCATACTTTTTTATTTCATTAAATCCTCTAAACCAACGTCTAACGCTTTAGTGACCACGATAGTGGTCCTTTGACAGTTTTAGGACACTGGGGCAGGTTTTTTTGGACAGTATCAATAGTCGGACTCTGTATCCCGCCCGATTCAATTTTAATAATGGTAGCATGAGACCTTCCCAATTTGTAGTCCCGCTTTCCCAACGCTCACTGACTTATTTGCTCCGACCCTCCAGTCGGAGCACTCATTTTTCTAAGCTCGTTCCCCGCTAAGAAAAATTGAGTGCGGATGCGCCTCTGGCGCAGAACCTAGTCGATTCCGTCCAAAGCTGCGGGGCAGGGATTCTCCGCCAAAGGCCTCGCCTGAGGCGAGTGCGTCCTCTGGAGCAGGATGCGCCTCTGGCGCAGAACCTAGTCGATTCCGTCCAAAGCTGCGGGGCAGGGATTCGAACCCCGATACCGGCGTCCAGAGCGCCGTGTCCTACCTTTAGACGACCCCGCAGCTTTGGAGAGAATCTCTTTTAAATATTTTCTACCCTGCCCCGATTTTAAAAATTTTTCACGTTGAGTTGCTTGACTCCGGGTAGGATAGGCTTCTTTGTAGATTAAGACCCAAGGCATCCGACCTTTAGTATATCTAACCTTTCCTCTGTTATGTTCATTTTCCAGCCTTTGTTCTGGATTTTCAGAATTACCAACATAAAGGCTACCATACGATAAGCTTTGTAAGACATACACGTAAAACATAACTCTTGGGCTTGGATTCTCCGCCGAAGGCCTCGCCTGAGGCGAGTGCGTCCTCTGGAGCAGGATGCGCCTCTGGTGCAAGAGCCCGGCGTGCAACCAATTACACCACCCCGCAAAACAAGATGATGGTACCACCACAGCCATACTTTTTCAAATAATACACTTGCTCCTTCTCATTCTCGTATTCTTAAGAATATAAGAATAAAAATGCACACCGACTAATACATAATACAAGGGTGCTATAATTAATTATAGCACTCCATCCTTTCCTCAAAATGAACTGCCATGCCCTCGCAGGCGTAGTTTTCTCTTAGCATATAAAAAGTTTAGTATCTCCCATTGGACGGCCGTCCAATGGGAGATAGACACTAAGCCTAAGAAGATGGAATAAATTCACCGTTGCCCTGCGTTAAAACAGCGTCTGCGGTTTTTTGCCTTCGTACTGCACGGTGCGGAGGCGGAGCGCGCCGTCGCGGATCTCGGCGTCCAGAATTTTCATCCGTTTTCCATCCTTCATCGTGTACACCCCCGGTTCAGGATTTAGGGCAAGTACTTTCCTCATCACGCGTCTCGGGTCGTCTTTTTCCAAGTCCACAAAACCGTCTGTGGTGGCGAATTTCTTGGTGAACGTGGCGAGGGTCTCGTCCTGCGGTCGGGGCGTGATCATTCCTTCTGCGAAGCGGGGAATGGTTTCAATGAGGAGTTCCGCGGAGAGCGCCGCGAGCTCCCGCATGAGCGTTTCATACCCCGTCGTATCGGGCACGTAGTCGGGGAGTGCGGTTTGGGCGAGGATGTGGCCGTGGTCAATCTGCTCGTCCAGCACAAAGAGCGTGGTGCCAACCTCCGCGTCGCCCTCCAGAATGGCGGTTTGGATGGGGGTGGAGCCGCGCAGGCGGGGGAGGAGGGAGGGGTGAACACCAACAGTCCCGAGGCGTGGGATGGAGAGGATTTCCGACGGGAGAATTCTCGCATAGGCGGCCACGACGAAGAAATCACAAGCGGCGTCCTGGAGCGCGGCACGGATCTCCAGCGGGTGCTCCGGCTGGAGGAGCGTGATTTGCTCGCGGGTATCCTCGCTTTGTTCCAAAATGCTCTGCTTCACCGGCGGGGGCGTGACCACGCGCTTGCGGCCCACGGGGCGGTCGGGATTGCACACGACGATTGCGGGCAGAAAACCGGCGCCGATGAGCTTCTCCAAAACGACGGCGGCGAATTCCGGCGTCCCCCAGAAGGCGTATTTCATACTTTATACTTTATATTTTATACTTACGGGATGCAAAAAGCGTCGCGCGGCTATGCTGAAGTCATCCGAGAACGGGGAAAAACGTCGCGTGTGCGCCGCTCATTCCAATTTTCCGGGCTCACGCTAACCGAACTCCTGCATGACAGGAACCATAAAACAATCTACCTGGGGTTGGCGCGGAAATATGACAACGAATGGCTTTTGCGGCTGGCGAAAGATGTCCTTTCGCGGGAAAACGTGAAAAATCACGGGGCATACTTCATGCGTTTGTTCCAGCAGTCGGCAAAAAAACCATTGCGGTTCATCGCCAAAAATGAGATGCACACGAGAAAGAGAAAACAATTACGCCTCAAACTTCGCAAAAGAACTAACAACCGACGACTAACGACCAACAACTGATAACTTATAACCAGTAACTCCTCCTGCCTCCCCTTATGGTAAGGGGAGGTAGAGAGGGGTTAAGCAAGATATCCGCATAAATCAGCAATGAATAATCAGCGTAAATCAGTGGTTAGTATCAGCGTTAATCAGCGTTCAATAAATCCGTATTCAGTAAATAACTAACAACCATGTATCTTCTCGGCAACAAGAACGAAGAGAAGGTGCTCCGGCGGAAACTGCCGCCAGTGGACCTCGCGCGCGAGAATACGAAGGAACTCAAAGAGCTGGTGAAGCAGATGCGCACGGAGATGAGGAAAGCGAACGGCATCGGCCTCTCCGCGAACCAAGTAGGGGTGGAGAAACGCCTCTTTGTAGCGCAGGTGCCGGATGACCAGGGACGCGTCAAGTTCTACGCGGTGGTGAACCCCGAGATAGTGAAAACATCCAAGGACACCGCGGTGCTGGAAGAGGGATGCCTCTCGGTGCCAGAGCGTTACGGGTTCGTGGAGCGGCCTCTGCGGGTGACGCTCCAGGGGTTTGATGTGAACGGCAAAAAGCTCAAGATAAAAGCGTGGGGCCTTCTCGCGCGTGTGTTCCAGCACGAGGTGGACCACCTGAACGGCACGCTCTTCGTGGATCACGTGAGTCCCGTTATAAACAAGACGCCCTCCCTTCGACGGTGAGCTCAGGACGGTCGAACCGCGAGGTGTCTGAAGACGCGCCTTCGGTGGCTTTCTGAATTAACGACTTACGACGTCGTTAATTTAATAGCGGATGCGAAACAGCGTGTTGCTTCACGAACCTCCGCCGAAGTTGTTGAAACTGGAGTATGGGTAAATTACTCCGCTCCTACTATAGAGGTGCAAGAAGCTGAGATTATTTAAACCGGGTCCGACAGCGCTAAAATCCTAACAGCGCTAAAATCCCAAAAAACACTCTATATTAACAAATTACACGGCCGTGTAATTTGTTAATATCATCCGCATAACTGTAAAAACAGCAAAAACGCTGCGCTAACTAAAGTGAAGCTCCACGGCCTGATGCCTATGGCCTCTCTCCATTCAATATAAAGCCATGGCTTTATATTGATGAAAAGATATGCAGAGAGATACGCGCGGGTGTACAATAGAAATGTTATGCGAATCGCAATAAATCGGCGGTGGGTGGTGAGGGGAGCGGGTATCCTCGGAGGCCTCGCGCTCCTCGGCGGCGCGTTCTACGGCGGGGTTCGGTACGGCGCCGCCTACCGATCCATCACCATCACGGACAGCCGCCAGATTATAGACGGCGATTTTTCGCTCTTCTGGAACACGGTGGATCTTCTGAAATCAAAGTACCTCAATGGGGAAAAGCTCAAGGACCAGGATCTCCTCTACGGGGCGGTGAAGGGAGCGGTGGACGCGGCGGGGGATCCCTACACGGCATTCCTCAATCCGAGCGACGCGAAGAAGTTCAACGAGGACCTCACGGGGAGCTTCGGCGGCATCGGGGCGGAGATCGGCATCCGCAAAGAACAGATCGTCGTCATCGCGCCCCTCAAAGGAAACCCCGCGGAGGCCGCGGGTCTCAAAGCGGGCGACAAAATTTTAAAGGTGGATGAGACGGCGACCGCCAATCTTGCCGTGGAGGAGGCGGTGAAGCTCATCCGCGGCGAGCCGGGTACCAAAGTGAAACTCCTCATTCTCCGCGAGGGGTGGGACGAGGCAAAAACATTTACCATCACTCGGCAGGTCATCTCCACTCCAACCATTGACTCGGAAATGCGTTCGCTCCCGGGCAAGGGTGATGTGCTGTATCTCCAGCTCCACAATTTCAACGCCAACGCTCCCTCGCTCTTCTACGAGGCGGTGGTCCAGGCGTTCACCAAGAGCCCGCGCGGCGTGGTGCTTGACCTCCGCAACAACCCGGGCGGCTACCTTGATATCGCCGTTCACTTTGCGGGGTGGTTTCTGAACCACGGGGAGGTGGTGGTAAGGGAGCGATTCCGCGGCGGCAGTGAAACGCCGCTCCTCGCGAACGGCAACGAGGCGCTCTCGCAAATGCCGGTAGTGGTTTTGGTGAACGGCGGCAGCGCGTCGGCATCGGAGATCCTCGCAGGGGCGCTCCGTGACGACCGCGGTGCGAAGCTCGTGGGGGAGAAAACCTTCGGGAAGGGGAGCGTGCAGGAAGTGGAGACGCTTGCTGACGGTTCCACGCTCAAGGTTACCATCGCCGAGTGGCTCACGCCGAAGGGGCACCAAATAGATCAAAAGGGGCTGGTCCCCGATTTTGAGGTGAAGGTGGACGGGAGCGGTAAGGCGACGAGCACGAAGGACCTGCAGTTAGAAAAGGCGCTTGATGTGCTGGAGTCGGAGATATCAAAACTGACCTGGTCTGTCGTTGATGTGAAAACGGAATAACTTGCAACTGATAACTTACAACTGATAACTTATAACTTCCACCCCAGCCAGAGGCTGGTCAGCCTCAGGCCGAAAAGGCGGATCTCCGCCTAAGGCGGATGCGCCTCTGGAGCACGCCTCAGGCGGAAACAACCGACAACTTGCAACCAATAACTCCTCCTGCCTCCCCTTATGATAAAGGGAGGTTGGGAGGGGTTAAGCAAAATATCAGCGAAAATCAGCAGCAAATAATCAGCATCAGCCAGCATCTAGTAAATAACTAATAACTAACAACAAATTCACTGCTAACCTTATAGATGGAAACCCCATCACGCCTCGCTACCGCATGCGGTAGCGAGCCATCTACACCTCCAATGGCTACCCGCATCCCCTGCAGCCGATTAACTAACGACAGTTTCCTGTTGTTGGTCGTCCGTTGTAGGTTGTAAGTGATTATATGAATCCCATTAGAGATAACAAAATCCTTTTCATGCAGTTCAATATTCAAAGGAATAAAAAATTGATTTGTGGAAAAAGCCGTTGCGTTACGGTTGCATACGGCAACCTATCTCTAACGGGATGAAAATCATTTTACTCAACGACGTGAAAGGATTGGGAAGAAAGGAAGACGTAAAAGAGGTAAAGGACGGGTACGCGCGAAACTTTCTCCTCCCGCGGAAGCTCGCCGAGCCCGCGACCGCGGCGGCGGTCGCGCGCGTGGCATCGCTCAAGGCGCGGCGCGCGCAGGAACGTGAAAAACATCTTACGCGAGCCGCCGCGGAGGTGGAAAAGCTCGCTGCCATTCCGCTCCAGTTCCACGCGCGGGCGGGGGAGAAGGGAGAGCTCTTCGGCTCGGTGACGGCGGAGGATATCGCAACGCTCCTTAAAGAGCGGGGTATTGCCGAGGTGCGGGAGGTACGCATGACGCCGCTCCGCGCGCTGGGGGAGCACGCCGTGGAACTTGATTTTGGAGAGGGAATAAAAAAGACGGTCACCGTGACCGTCCTGCGGGCCGAGTGAAGCTCTACGGGCTGACCTGCGCTTCGCCGACCGCGTGTCGCCTGAAGCTTTAGCGGTGGCACAAGGCTTCGGCAAGGCGAGCGCCCGGGGCTTCTCTCTATTCGGGGTTCCGTGGAGCACCTGCCTGCCGGTCCCGAAACTCTCAATGAGAGTCCCGAGGACTCAAATCGGAGCAGGCAGGGAACCCAGCACCGCTTCTACTT
Source organism: Candidatus Jorgensenbacteria bacterium CG23_combo_of_CG06-09_8_20_14_all_54_14 (assembly GCA_002772205.1). Lineage (GTDB taxonomy): Bacteria > Patescibacteriota > Minisyncoccia > UBA6257 > GWB1-50-10 > 20-14-all-54-14. The sequence goes on from PCRZ01000011.1 coordinate 23,493, forward strand.
TGGTCGGAGCGGTGCGTGGGTGAAACAGGTTTAGCGGATGTTTACCATCTTCACGAACTGGCGCGAGCCATCAAACCGCCCGCGCTTTTTCTCGGTGAATTTCACCACCCCGCCCTTCAGGGCGTAGAGGGTGTCGTCACCGCCGCGCTTCACGTTCGCGCCGGGATAGAATTTCGTGCCGCGCTGGCGCACGAGCACCTCTCCCACGCCAACCGTTTCGCCGTCAAATCGTTTGACACCGAGGCGCTTGGATTCGGAATCACGCCCCAGTTTTGTGGAACCTTTTGCTTTGGTATGTGCCATAATGACTGATAACTAGATAACGATGACTATGACGGTGAATTTAGTCGGTTGTCATTGTTATCGTTATTGTCATAGTATATTCATACTCTATTTTATGTCAACTTTCTTCGCGTGGGTGCGCGCCCATCGCCGGGACCTGTTTCTTTGGACGGCGTTTTTTCTCCTTCTCGTCTTGAGCTTCGGAGTGGGGTACTTTTTGGGGCGCGATATAAATCCGGCGCCGATCGTGATTGAAAAGTGTTCGGGGCAGTGACGGCTGGTTTTGACGTTGCAAGAGCGGTATAGGTTTTCTATAATGGTGGAACGCGCGGGTGTCGTAATTGGTAGCCGAGCATCCTTGAGGTGGATGTGCCCGTAAGGGCGTGGGAGTTCGAGTCTCCCCCCGCGCACTGGAACAGAAAATGAGAAGCGCGCTCATAAAAGTGCTTTGGGTGATAC
>PCRZ01000039.1:0-396 GCA_002772205.1 Candidatus Jorgensenbacteria bacterium CG23_combo_of_CG06-09_8_20_14_all_54_14
GAGTCCTCGGGACTCTCATCGAGAGTCTCGGGACCGGCAGAGTCCTCGGGACTCTCATCGAGAGTCTCGGGACCGGCAGGCAGGGAACCCCGCACAGTCCCGCTAAGCGGGACTGTGCGCGGGTAAGGATAAAAATTGCCCTAGGTTTAAACCTAGGGCAATGTTGTTTGCCGCCGTTTCACGCAGACGTGCAAAGATACGCCGGTGCGGTGGTGGCCGATTGGAGTAAGATCCATCGGATGTCGTCCGAAGTTTCCACATCGCGCACAGACGGAGCGAGGAACGTCAGCACCTCCCGGTCCCTCGGAATGAGCCGCCGTGCGCCACGGAACGTTCCATTGTCTGTGAAATGAGCAAGTGGACTTTCAATGATGCCGAGCGTCCGGTTTGCCGCGT
>PCRZ01000039.1:416-8708 GCA_002772205.1 Candidatus Jorgensenbacteria bacterium CG23_combo_of_CG06-09_8_20_14_all_54_14
GTTGCGATGCCGACATGGCCGACGCCATCCTCCGGATCGGTGAGGTAGTAATCAATCCGACCGGAAGAGAACACAAGGTCACCTGCCTGGATATCGGTGCGCGCAACCGTGTCGCCCATTTCCCGCTGTTGGATGGAGCGGCGGGGGAGCCAGATTCCGCGCTGACCGTAGAGCCACTTCATAAAGCTGGAACAGTCAACCACTTCCGGAGCCTCGGAGAGGCGTGCGCTCCGGCGATAGGTGGAAGTGTGCATGCACCGGCGTGCGAGCCCAATGAGGTCAACTGGCACGATCTCAAACCCCTTGTTCAGGAGGAGCGCGAGCACTTCAGATTTCGCGGCCGAGAATGAGAACGTCCCGAGATCAACAGCGCAACGGTTTCCAACCGCACGGTATTCCATAATTACTCTCCTTGTGTATAGTGTTGTGAATGAACGAAAAAAACCTGCCCCAGGAGGGCAGGTTTCGAGGTTCTTGAGTATCTCAAGACCTCCCCTCTGGGTTACAGGGAAGAGGAATGAGTGGTGCGTAGCTTGACCAGGTTTTTATTTTCTTAGTGGTAAGCATAAGTTTATGATATAAGGAATGGGAATAGCAGTCAACTGAAGAAGGTTGACATAAAGTTTTAGGTATGCTATCTTATTTACAGTATAATTATAATTTCACATACGGAAAAAGGAGAAGGATCCATGAAACAATCATTTGTAAGCCCGATTTTGCGGAGGCTGGCGAAGAAAGCGGGCGTAAAGGTAAATATCGAACCTCGGTACCGTTACGCCGGACAAATCGTGCTCCCGAATGGCACGAAACGCTATTTTCTGAACACCAATTTCGACCTGAACCCGCTCGGTGCTTCGGAAATCGCGCGCGACAAGGACTACGCCAGTTACTTCTTGCGGAGCATGGGATATCCTGTTTCCCGCAGCGGATCGTTTTTCTCGCGGAGGTGGTGCAAGATCGTCGATTCCCGGAGAAATAGAGCGATGGCCTATCGCTTCGCACAGCGCCTTGGGTTCCCTGTCATTGTGAAGCCGAACAGTAAAAGCCAGGGGTGTGGAGTAACGAAGGTTTTCACTAAGCGGGAGTTCGATGAGGCAGTACGGTTCATCTGTGAGCGAGAAAATGTGTTTCTCGTGCAGCGGGTGGCACAGGGAAATGACTATCGGCTGGTTGTCCTCGATGGAAAGGTCATTTCTGCCTACGAGCGCATCCCGCTTATAGTGACGGGGGACGGGAGATCGACCGTTCGCGAACTACTTAAACAGAAGCAGCGGCAATTTCGCCGCGCGGGTCGTGATACGAATATCAAAATCAACGATTTTCGGATCATTATGGGATTGCGTCGGCGGGGCATGTCGCTCCGGACGGTACCGGCTCGGGGGGAGCGCGTCCAGCTCTTGGACAACGCGAATCTTTCAAGCGGTGGGGATGCTCGCGACGTCACATCGGTAGTTCACCCGCAGTGGTGCGCTCTTGCAGTTCGGATAACGCGTGATATGGGGCTGCGGTTTTGTGGCGTTGACCTCATGATTGAGGGATCAATCAAAGATCCGCCGGGACAGTATATTGTTCTTGAAATCAACGCGGCTCCCGGTCTTGATCACTATGCGTCCGGAGGCAGGAAACAGCGGCGCATCGTAGAGCGTTTATATCTGGAAGTGCTCCGTGCGATGTGAAGGGTCCGACCAGCATCATCAGTCGGACCTTTTTTATTTTCTACACGCGGTCTAAAATACATTTATCACAAGCATGGCTCCAAAATACGATTTCAGCGCCATCGAAAAGAAGTGGCAGAAGCGGTGGGAGGAAGAAAGCATCTCCCGCGCCGAGGATTTTTCAAAAAAGCCGAAATTCTATTGTTTGGTGGAATTTCCATACCCTTCGGGCGAAGGGCTCCACGTGGGGCACCCGCGGAGCTACACGGCGCTGGACGTGCTCGCGCGGAAGCGCCGCATGGAGGGGTGGAATGTCCTGTATCCCATGGGGTTTGACGCGTTTGGCCTTCCCACGGAGAACTACGCGATAAAGACCGGCATTCATCCTGCGGTCGTAACCGAGAGGAACATAGAAACCTTCACCGCGCAATTGAAATCGCTTGGATTCTCGTTTGACTGGGACCGGCGTGTGGTGACCACTGACCCCGCGTACTACCGCTGGACGCAGTGGATTTTCCTTAAAATGTATGAGCACGGGCTTGCCTACAAGGCGAAGATGCCGATCAATTGGTGCCCGTCGTGCAGGATAGGTCTCGCGAACGAGGAGGTGGTGGGGGGTGCGTGTGAGCGGTGCGGCGCCACGGTGGAACAGTGCGAGAAGGAACAGTGGCTCCTCCGCATCACGAAGTACGCTGACCGGCTCATTGAGGACCTTGTGACGGTGGACTACCTTGAGCGTATCAAAACCCAGCAGATCAATTGGATTGGCCGTTCGGAGGGAGCTCTGATTAAGTTTTCAGTTATAAGTTGTAAGTTAAAAGTTAGTGAGGTTGAGGTCTTTACCACCCGTCCCGACACGCTCTTCGGGGCGACCTATATGGTGCTTGCGCCGGAGCATGGATTGCTTGCAAAGGGCAAATTGCAAATAGCAAATCGTGCAGAGGTGGACGAATATATTGTGAAAGCGCGCGGGAAAACTGACGCGGAGCGCATCGCGGAAGGAAAGGAGAAAACCGGCGTGGAATTGAAGGGTATTAGGGCTATTAATCCGGCGAATAAGGAGGAAATTCCCATTTTCGTCGCTGACTATGTGCTCGGCGGGTACGGCACTGGCGCCATTATGGCGGTTCCGGCGCACGACGAGCGGGATTTTGCGTTCGCTAAGCGATACCACCTCCCTGTCATGGAAGTTGTATCGCCGCTGAATCAGCATTTATCCGCGATGACCGAGCTATACGTAGGCGAGGGAGTTTTGATAAATTCCGGTAAGTTCAGCGGTTTGAAATCGGAAGAGGCGAAGTGGAAAATCACCGAATTTGTCGGCGGTAAAAAGCAGGTTCAGTATCACCTCCGCGATTGGATATTTTCGCGCCAGCGGTACTGGGGTGAACCGATTCCGATGGTGTATTGCGAGGCGTGCGCCCTTCGGGATCCTTCAGGGCAGGGTTGGGTGCCGGTGCCGGAGGGTGAGCTGCCGGTGCTTCTCCCTAATGTCGCGCGCTACGAACCGACCGACACCGGCGAGTCCCCCCTCGCCGCGGTCACGGAGTGGGTGAACACGAAGTGCCCGAAGTGCGGCGGTCCCGCGAAGCGCGAGACCGATACCATGCCGAACTGGGCGGGCTCCAACTGGTATTTCCTCCGCTACACGGATCCCCGCAACGACCGCGCGCTCGCCGACCCGAAGAAACTTTCCTACTGGACGCCGGTGGACTGGTACAACGGCGGCATGGAGCACACGACGCTCCACCTCCTCTACTCGCGATTCGTGTACAAATTCCTCCATGACATCGGTGCGGTGCCGAAGGAATGCGGCCCCGAGCCGTATAGGAAGCGCACCGCGCACGGGATGATCTTGGGCGAGGGCGGGGAGAAGATGTCAAAGTCGCGCGGGAACGTGGTGAATCCGGATGAAATGGTGGAACGTTTCGGCGCCGATGCGTTCCGCGTGTACGAGATGTTCATGGGGCCATTTGACCAGGACATCGCGTGGAACACGAACGGGCTTGTGGGTACCTATCGCTTTCTTGAAAGGGTGTGGAAGTTATTCCAAACTAATGACGAAAAACTAAAAACTGAAAACGGGGGGCAACAGCAAAAATTGGACCAAATATTGCATAAAACCATCAAAAAAGTTACCGATGACATAGAAAAATTCAGGTTCAACACGGCGGTGAGCGCACTCATGATATTACTGAACGAAATGGAGAAAAATAACTTACAACTTACAACTTACAACTTACAACTATTTTTGAAATTACTGGCTCCATTCGCCCCGCATATTACTGAAGAATTGTGGCACGAATTAAGGTACAAAACCTCCATCCATCTGGAAAAATGGCCGGTATATGACCCCAATCTCATCATGGAAAGTGAGGTAACCGTCGCGGTGCAAGTGAACGGTAAGCTCCGCGGTACGGTGCGCGCGCCCGCGGGCTCCGCGCAAGACGTAGTGGAACGTTTGATACGGGGCGATGCCAAGTTGCAAGAAGCGCTCAAGGGAAGGACAATAGAGAAAACAATATTTGTGCCGGACCGCCTCGTGAATTTTGTGGTTTACCCCGTTAGAAGTTAGCGATGCAAACTAAAAATAACAACGACAACGTGTGTACATTTCATCCCCCGGTGACTTCTAATGGGGTTTACCCCGTTAGAAGTTAGCGTCGTAAACAGCTTGATGGGGAATCTGCGCAAAACCAGTATGACAACAGTCACTTCTAACGGGGTTTAGGGAATTATGAAGATTTTTATTTTTGCCGTGTTCGTTATCGCACTCGTGGCGTACGTGGTGTACTACGTGGTGACCAGCACTGATGTGCTGAAGTTCCCTCTCCTCCCGGCCTACCTCTCGCCGGTGGCGCCCACGGGGTCCTCCGGCAATAATCCTCCGCCCGTGTCTCCTTCGGGTTCTAGCGTGCCCCGAACCCCATCGGCGCCGCCGCCGCAGCCGTCGGCGCCCACACCCACGCCTCCCCAGGGTTTTACGCAAGCCGACCTCTCTCCGTTCTACGGCAAGGTGCGGATGAGTTCCGTAACGCCTCCCTCCTACTACTCCGGCGGCGGTAATTTTACCATCCGCGCGGACAGCTCGCTTTCCGGACCCGCGGATGTGGACGGCTGGCGTCTCAAAGGAAATAGATATGAAGTGAGAATTGAAGCGGCGAGCCCCTCAATGACAGTGGGCCCCGTGAACCAGTCCGCGCTCATACTGCGCCCGGGCGAGGAACTCATCGTATACGGCGCGACGAGTAATTATATTGCGCAGATAAGGAATGTTCACCTCAATAAATGCACGGGATACTTAAACGAGACGTATAAACTTTCCCCGCGCATTCCCGAGCAGTGCCCGCGCCCCGATCGTTCCCAATATATGACGTTCAGCGGCGGTTGTCAGAGCTATCTTTATTCGCTCGGCACCTGTGACACGCCGACGCCCGTAAAGATAAACGAGCTGTCGTATGACAGCGCATGCCGCGCGTTCTTGGACATTTTGAACCATGACAGCTGTTATCGCCGCTACCGTTCGGACGCCGATTTCCTGCAATCGGGCTGGCGCGTGTGGCTCATAAATTCGCTCCAGTTCGATGTGAACCACGACCGCCTGCTCCTCTTTGATAGACAAGGTCTCGTGGTGGATGAGTACGTTTACTAACGTAGCGCGATACCAATTATACTAATGTCCACGCACTATCCCGAACGAAGAGAGGTTGGAGTGCGCGATCCCGTACTTCCGCGAACTAGACATTATGTTGATGATACACAAGATTTTCAGTTCGGGAAATGCGGGATCCTCGCCAACTTCTCACTCACATTCGTTCGCGGAAGTTGCGGGACATGCGAATTATACGAATAATGCTAATGATTCGTATTCATTTGTATCATTAGTATGCATTAGTATATTAGCATCGCTATCACTTTCTCTCTGCTAAAACCACTGGTATTTTCAGCTCTTTTTGGCCGCGGAGGACGGTGAGGGCGACACAGTCACCCACATTGGCGCCCTCCAGATGGTCCTGAATGGTCTTTTCCAGGGTTATTGCCTCCCCGTTCCACTCAAGTATGATGTCGTTTTCCTTGATGCCTGCCGTGGCCGCGGGGCTCCCGGAGATTACCGCGGCATCGATGGGGTGTCCTTTGGTGATGAACGCCCCATAGTTTACGGGGAGCCGATACTTGTCGCGCAGTTCGTCGTTCAGCATGAGGTAGCGGAGGCCGAGGAGCGGCCGCCGGATGCGCCCGTAACGCTTCAAATCCTCAAGGTCGCGGGCGGCGGCGCGGATGGGGATGGCGAACCCGATGTTCTGTGCGCCAGCCACCACCGCGGCGTTCACCCCCACCGCGCGCCCGTCCATGTCCACGAGCGGCCCGCCGGAATTTCCCGGGTTGATAGCCGCGTCGGTTTGGATCAGCCCCCGCATTTCCTGGAACGGCGCATCCCTGTTCTCCTGCGCATTCACCGCGCGGGAGAGGCCGGAGATGATGCCCTGTGAAACCGTGTTCTTGAAAATACCCAGCGCGTTCCCGAACGCAAGTACTGTCTGTCCGAGCTTCAGGGTGCGGGAGTCGCCGAGCGGCACCGCGGGGAACTTATGCGCGGGGTTGATGCGGAGGATGCCCACGTCATCCACCGGATCGCGCGCGAGAATTTCCGCGTCGTACGTCTCCCCCCCGCTCGTTGAGATTGCGTAGGTTGCATTCGGTTCGGCAATGACGTGTTTATTGGTGAGGATGATGCCGTTCGCATCCGTGAAAAATCCGGAGCCGCCGCCCACCGCCACCATGCCGCGCGCGTCAATCTTCTCGGGGGGGATGCGGGGGAGTGTGAGGCGTCTTTTCCCCTTCGCCTTCTTTGTGGTGAGTATCGCCATCTCGCGCCGGAGATCGTCCGCGCGCTTTGAGACCACGATTGAGACCACCGCGGGCATCACGCGCTCCACGATATTCACGATTTCAGCATCCGCGCGCCCCATAATGGTTCCATTGTACCCCGTGAGAGGTCCGCCCCGCCATAGGCGCGGCGGGACTTCGACAGAGCTCAGTCGGGGGCCAGCCGTCTTGGGGCGGCTTATCCCGTTTAGAGGCAAGTCGCCAAAGGCGACTGCCGCACTCCCGTGCGGGCCTCTAACGGGACTTACTTCTAATGGGGTTGTACCCCGTGAGAAGCTACTCCAGCAAATATTTGAGGTGGCGAGGAAAATGGAACTGGCGTCACCTCATGTGCTTCTCACGGGGCGTAACAGACGGGGCGGGGGAGCACACCCGCGGGTTGTAAAAAAACCGCCCTCTCCGAGGGGGAGCAGGGCGGTGGAGTCCGAGATGGACTATCTCTTTCTCTTCTTCGCTGGGGACTTCTTTCCTTTCGTCTTTTTTGCCATTGTACGTGGAGATTTTGTGTTTTAAAAGCCAATGTTGGACTGTCGACCGTCAATCACGTTGGTTTTCAGGAGCGCTGTGCTCTGTGCGTTCATTATAGCACATCGCACGCGCATAAAACTGTGGATAACTTGCCGAACGCGTGCGCAGCATAAAAATTTTTTCAGCCCCGCTTCCGCTTCACTTCTTCGGGGCACTCAATTTTGCATTCGCTCAAGATCTCTCGGACAAAATTGATGCGGTGTATATATTGAACGAAATTCGGACATTTTTCACATCAAATTTTTAATAAATTTTGTTGTTTTTGATTTTTTGTTTTTGAAATAAAAAAATAACTAAAAATAATAAAAATAATAAAGCCCAACCCAAAGGTTCAATATACTGATTTTGCCACCAATTAATCCCTTGAAACCCAACAAGGTCTTTAAAAGGCCAAAAAATATTACCGGTTCCGCTATAATGGGTTGGAATATCAATTAAAATATGAACTAAATAAGGAAAAGATAAGCGGATTTGTTTAAAAATTAAAAGAATTAAAAACACGACCAAAAAACCGAGAAAACTATGAGCTGCATGGTAAAAATTCCAAGATTTATCCAAACCAAAAAAACTGATGGCGCCGATAATGTCCGGCAAGCCGCCAATTAAACCAAAAATCCACCAATTCCTAAATTTAGGCGCAATAATGATACCGGTGCCAATATGAAATAAAATACTCATTTAAAATATTTAAAAATATTAAATGTTATATAACTAAATGTAAGAAATTATAGCGTTATTTACGACTCTGATTAATAAAGTTATGACGGAGAACAATTTTTAAATGTCGTTGTAAACTCCGCGGCGAAGCAATCTTCATAGAGCCAAAAGTTTGTCGTTTTAAAGCACTGGCAAATATTCTTTTATTTCGTAGGGGCTGACTTCCTTTTCGAACCCCGCACCAGAAACTTTGTTTCGGTGCGGGACTAGTCCAGCACCGAGTTTCGCTCTGGTGCTGGGTTTTTTGCCGACCGCTTTTTTATAATTCTCCCATTCAATTTCTTTGTTTTGGATGATTTTTTGAAAAATATGATTACCGAGAGTTTTTTCGGCTAATTTGCTTTTTTTGAATAACTCTAATGACACTTTTAAATTTTTAGAAAGGGTTCTAATTTTCTTTCTTTTCATTTCGGCTTCCGTCATTTCAAAAATATCTTTTTCTTCTGGAGGTGGAAATTTTGAATGTTCCTTTATTCCTTTAATTCCAGTTGCCTGAATAATGGCT
>PCRZ01000006.1:0-4258 GCA_002772205.1 Candidatus Jorgensenbacteria bacterium CG23_combo_of_CG06-09_8_20_14_all_54_14
ACGAGCAGGCACCCCCAGCTCCCTAATGACGGCTACAAAATACGAATTTAGTACGAATATACGAAAAACAGCACTGATATTTAGCGGCATTTCGTATATTCGTAAGCTTTTCGTATTTCGTAGCATTTTGGGTTGACATTGCAACCATTTTGTTCATTTCTCATGACTTGTCCACAGGTGCGGGGCTTTCCTTTTTGCGCTATGGTGGTCGGGCATGAATACCAGAAAAATTTCCCGCGCTTCACAGAGCCGTCGTTCACTGTCACGCGGTGCCGCGAAGCACGCCCGCCTATCAGACAAGCAAGCGCTCCCTTTGAAACGTTTGTTTACCGACGGGGAAACGCATCCCTTTGACGAGATCACCTGGATCACGCGCGATGCGGTCGTGGGGAGCGGTGAAAAGAAAGTGTTTGAGCAAAAAGGCGTTGAATCGCCTGATTTCTGGTCGGAGAATGCCATCAACATCACCGCGGCAAAATATTTCCGCGGCAAACTCGGCTCGCCCGAGCGCGAGAAGAGCGTGCGGCAGATGATTGTGCGCGTCACGAAGGAACTCCGTCGCTGGGGCGAGGAACACGGTTACTTCACCGGTCCTGCACAGGCGCAAATTTTCGAGGACGAGCTCACCCACCTTCTCGTATACCAAAAAGGTTCATTCAACAGCCCGGTGTGGTTCAACGTCGGCGTGAAAGAAAAACCGCAGTGTTCCGCGTGCTTCATCCTCTCTGTGGAGGACTCCATGATTTCTATTTTAGATTGGATAAAAACGGAGGGAATCATCTTTAAGGGTGGCTCGGGATCCGGCGTGAACCTTTCTCCGCTCCGTTCGAAATTCGAAACGCTCTCGACCGGCGGGCTCGCCTCGGGGCCGGTATCCTTTATGCGCGGCGCCGACTCCGTCGCGGGGATGATCAAATCAGGCGGCACCACGCGGCGCGCGGCAAAGATGGTGGTGATGAACATTGATCACCCCGATATCCTGGAATTCATCCGTTGCAAAGCGGAAGAAGAGAAAAAGGTGCGCGCGCTCGCCGCGGCGGGTTATAACATGGCGGACCTGAACCACGAGGCATGGAACTCCATTCAATTCCAAAACGCTAATAACTCTGTCCGCATCACCGACGACTTCATGCGTGCTGTGGAAGAGAACGGCGAGTGGCGCACCAGGTTTACCACCACGGGGAAACCCGCCACCACCTACCGCGCCCGCGAACTCTTGAACGAAATTGCCCAGGCGGCGTGGGAATCCGGCGACCCGGGCGTGCAGTTTGACACCACCATCAACCGGTGGCACACCTGCCCGAACTCCGGCCGCATCAACGCCTCCAACCCCTGTTCGGAATACATGCACCTGGACGACTCCGCGTGCAACCTCGCCTCTATCAATCTCATGAGATTTATACAGGAGGACGGTACTTTTATGGTGCCCGAATTCATACACGCGGTGGATATTTTCATCCTCGCCCAGGAGATCATCGTGGGTAGTTCGAGCTACCCCACACAAAAAATCACGGAAAATGCACATAAATTCAGGGAGTTGGGACTCGGATTTGCGAATCTTGGGGCGCTCCTTATGGCCAAGGGCATCCCCTATGACTCGGAGGAGGGAAGAGCGTGGGGTGCCGCAATAGCCTCACTCCTCTCGGGGGAGGCCTACCGTTTCTCGGCTATCATTGCGGAGCGCATGGGTCCTTTTGAAGGATTTGCGGCGAACCGCGAACCGATGCTCCAGGTCATTAAAAATCACGGACTTATCGCGCGCGCCATTCCCGTCTCACTCCTCGGGGATTCCGCGCTCGGGAACGTTTCCCAACAAGTGTGGGAGAACACGGTGGCTCTGGGTGCGGCACACGGCTTCCGCAACTCGCAGGTAACTGTCCTTGCGCCCACCGGCACCATCTCCTTCATGATGGACTGCGACACCACCGGCATTGAACCCGACTTCTCGCTCGTGAAGATGAAACAGCTTGTGGGCGGCGGTTGGATGAGGATCGTGAATGGGAGCGTTCCTGCGGCGCTCGAACACATCGGCTACCACGGGAAGGAAAAAGAGGAAATACTTGCGTGGATCTCCGAACACGGCACCGCCGAAGGCGCGCCGCACCTTGCCGTTGAGCACCTTGCCGTTTTTGACTGTGCGGTGAAACCTAAGGAGGGGACCCGCTCCATCCCGTGGCAGGGGCACGTGAAGATGGTGGCCGCGGCGCAGTCGTTCATCTCGGGGGCTATCTCCAAGACCTTCAACATGTCCCACGAAACCACAAAGGAGGAGATCGCGGAAGCATACCTCATGGCGTGGAAACTCGGCATCAAGGCATTCGCGGTTTACCGCGATGGTTCCAAGGCGGCCCAGCCGCTGAATACCTCCGCATCTGAAAAGAAACCCATCGGTGTCCCGGAGCGGGCGCTCGTAGGCGGCACCACCGCGCGGCGGCGTCTCCCCGCCACGCGCCTCTCCGAGACCCATAAGTTCTCCGTTGCGGGTCACGAGGGATACCTCACCTACAGCATGTACCAATCGGACCACACGCTCTCCGAGATCTTCATCCGTATCGCAAAGCAGGGGAGCACGCTCTCCGGCCTCTTGGACGCGTTTGCCATCTCGGTCTCCATGGCGCTCCAGTATGGCGTGCCGTTCAAAGAACTCGCCCAGAAATTTATCTACAGCCGCTTTGAGCCAGCTGGTTTCACCGAGAACCCCAATATCAGGATCGCGACGAGCATTTTGGACTACATCTTCCGCTACCTTGCCCTCCGCTTTCTCCCCGCGGAAGATCTCATTGATTTTGGCATGACCCCGGTGCTTGGGGAAGGTGTAAGATCGGCCGAACACCGCATCGAAGAACCGATGAAAGCGGCGGTGACCGCTCCTGTGCCCGCAGCAGATAAGGCGGCACCGAGATTTAACGGGAATGGTATCGTGACGGGGGAAACGGCATGCCGCAAGTGCGGCGGAATGATGGTGCGCACCGGCTCCTGCCTCACCTGCCTCCAGTGCGGTGACTCCTCGGGGGGGTGCTCATAATTTATCAACGATGACTGATAACTATGACGATGACCAGGAACGCCTGTCATCATTATTATAGTTATAGTCGTCATTTATCATCGTCATTGTCATAGTTTCTTATGCTCTTAGTGTTCACCGGCGATGGTAAGGGTAAGACCACGGCGGCAATCGGGCATGGGATACGCGCGCTCGGGCAAGGGAAGCGTGTTTTTATGATCCAGTTCATTAAGAGCCGCAGCTACCAGAGCGGCGAGGATATAATATTATCCCGTCTTGGAAAACGGTTTGTATTCAAAAAAGGAGGAAGGGGATTCGTGGGCATTTTGGGAGATATGCTCCCGAGACAAGTGCACCGCGCGGCGGCGCTGAAAACTTTAGCGGAAGGGGAGCGCGCCCTCCGTTCAAAAAAATACGACCTTGTCATCCTGGACGAAATAAACGTGGCGCTCACCCTGAAACTCATCCCGAAGGCGCGCGTCCTGAAGCTCATGCGCACGGTGCCGGAGGGCGTGGACCTTGTTCTCACCGGCCGCGGGGCGCCGCGCGAGATGGAGGTGCGGGCGGACCTCGTCACCCGCTGTGAGGATGTGAAACATCCCTACCATTGGGGCGCAAAAGCGAGAAAGGGGATAGAATATTAACACGACTGGCAACGAACGACTGACAACCTGCGACTAACCACTTATGACAAACAGCGAATGGCTGATAGCTGACGATAACTACTTTCTTATTCGCGCGAATAAGAAAGTAGCAGTCAACGGTGTAACAAAAGTCGGTCGAGCAACTCCGACAATCCCATGAAAGTAATCAGCTGACAACTAATATCCAACCCTAACTTTTATGCACGTGCTCATCATCGGTGCCGGTGAAATAGGAAGCGCGCTCACACACGTTTTGAAAAAGAAGCGTAACGTTCACATTGAACTTGAACAGTGGGATAAAAACCCGGATCGCGTAAGGAGACAGCGACCGCTCAAAGCGGCGGTGCCCGCGGCCGGTCTTGTGTTCCTCTGCGTGCCGTCGTGGGCAGTGCGGGACGCGCTAAAAAAAATCAAGCGTTTTCTCTGCAAGGACACCGTAGTGGTCTCTTTCGCGAAAGGCGTTTCAAAGAGCGGACGCGCTATGGATGAGCTTTTAAAACGAGAACTTCCTAAACAACAGCCCTTTGCGCTCGTTTCCGGCCCTATGCTCGCCGAGGAACTTATGAAAGACCGCCGCGGCGCCGGAATGTGCGCGGCCTCGCCGCGGAGC
>PCRZ01000006.1:4270-8527 GCA_002772205.1 Candidatus Jorgensenbacteria bacterium CG23_combo_of_CG06-09_8_20_14_all_54_14
CTCCAGAATGTTTTCCGGGGCACCGCCCTCTCCCTCCACTACACTCCGAAACTTCACGCATTAGCGCTCGCCGGGGTTTTAAAGAACGTCTATGCGCTCGCGCTCGGTATCGCGGATGGCCTGAACCAAGGCGCAAACGGGAAGGGTGACCTCGCCGCACAGGCGGTGGAGGAAATGGGAGGTATTTTAGCGCTCCTTGCGAAGGGCAGAGGACTTGCGTGGAGTGCCGCAGGCCTCGGGGATCTCCTCGCCACCGGGTACAGTAAATATTCCCGGAACCGCCTCGCGGGGGAGAACCTTGCGAAGGGGAAGGGGATTGACCGGGGGAGCGAAGGGGTTGCATCCCTCGCACCGCTTTTTCGGCTTCTCGGAGCGCGCGCCGCGCGGTTTCCCCTGCTCACTCAATTGAAGAAAATAGTATTGCTCAAAAAATCGCCGAAGGATATTTTCTAACCCACGCACCAGTCCCGCTAAGCGGGACGGTGCGGGGTTCCCTGCCTGCGCAGGCAGGCCTGCCCGCCGGCAGGCAGGCGCTCCACAGAACCCTGAATGGAAAGAAACCACGTGTGATTAGCCTGTGGAGCTTCACTTTTAATTTTGGAAGGGGAGTGGTAAAATGATGCTATCAATGAAGCTTCTCGCGCTCACACTCATTCTCTCCGCGTCTCTTGCCGCTCTTCCTGCCGCCGCTCACGCACAGGAGCTTCCGTCGGCAGAAGGGATTCCAAGGGTGCTTTCCAATCCCTTAGGGTTTATTCAGGAAAAACTCGGTATTAATCTTGAGCGCATTTTTCCCGGATTTACGGGCGAGATGGTTGCCCCGGAACAGATCGCCGGCGGCGCCTCCGGCATCTGGGGCTCCGTGAAGGCGTGGACGCAGGAGCACCTCGGTATTGACCTCACCCACCTCCTCCGCGGCATCATTGACCTCGTGGTGTGGATCTTTGAATTCGCTATCAAACTGTTCAAGTCGGTGCTGGAATTACTTTAGTAATAAAAACAAGACCGTTTTACGAAAGGTATGTTCCTGTTGTAAAACGTGTAAAACGGCCGCTACCTTTTACGCTCATATCCATATGACGTAAAAGGGTTAATGTGCGACGGATATAGTAGGACAAAATAGCCCTAAAACCCCGCTCCCCTAGCAGCTTTATAGGCCTTCGCAGAGACCTCTTTAAAACGCATTTCCGCGGGCCTCAGAGCAGTCCCCGAGGTTTTCTACCATAGGCATGAGAACCCCTCTTATAGCTCAATTTAGGGGCGAAAATAGGCCTCCAGGGCTGACCCCTCCCCTACCTACTAAGTTGTTGGGGGAGCTTTTTTAGGTGCGCTGATATTATCGGTTTTGGCACCTTCTTCATATTGGTATCACTTGGTATCACTGGTATTATTTACCCATACGCTTAGACGCTGGCGAATTTATTCGGATGTTATCAGTTGTAAGTCATCAGTTATTAGTTATCCATTATGTTCTACAAAACCGTTGAGGAATTTAAGAAACTTGCGGGCTATGAGATAGACGGATTCTGGTACCCCCGCGTCACTAAGATCATTGAGATAAAGTCCAAGCCTGCCCTCTACCATTTCTATGGTCGGATGGAAAACTTTGCGGCGGCGGAGCAAGTGAAACGGCAATCCGCCTCCGAGGGAACCCTTATCCACGAGACCGTGGAGAAGATTTTGACCGGCGGGCAGCCGTCTGTTCCGCCACAAATTGAGCCGTCCGTCAAAGCATTCCTGGAGTTCCTTTTAAAGAACCACATCAGCGTGGACCCTGCCTATGTGGAACACCGCCTGGTGAACTACGAGCACCGGTACGCCGGGACGCTGGACGCCGTCGCGATGATCGGCGGGCGCCTCGGCATCTTGGACATCAAAACCTCGCAGGAAATTTACCGCGACTACAATCTCCAGACCGCGGCGTACCTCGCGGCGATGAAAGATGCGGTGAAAGGTCTGGAAACACGCTGGATACTGCGCATTGACCAGAGCCGCTCATGCCTCCACTGCGGGGCGCTCCTCCGCAGTAAGGGCGGGCGCGAACAAATAAAAACGCAGTGGGGTAACCCGTTCATGCAGGCGTGCACCCACGAGTGGGGTCCTATGGAGGGGCGCATTGAACTGAAGGAATTCCCCTACTGGCAGGAGGACTTTGACGCGTTCCTTGGCGCGAAAAAATTGTGGGAGTGGGAGAACGTTGATTGGCTAAAACAAGTAGGATACTTATAGTGGGAAAATTTACTCCGCCACTAAACAAATGCCTCTCCCCTCCCGCTTCGGCGGTAGCCGAACAAGCGAAACGTTCGTTTCAGTGCGGGGTGTGGATTGGCTGAAGCAGGTGGGGTACCTCTGATAATTTCCTTTTTTGTTCATAAAGGGAAAAGGTGGACTACCCCCTGTCTGCTGACAGGCAGGCCCACCCCACTAAAACTAGTGTTCCTAAAGATAGAAGATAGGATCAGTGCTACAGTTAACTGTAGCACTTGCGCGAAGCAGCGGGAAGGTTAAAGAGATATAAAACGGCGGAATTTTTTCGCCAAAGGTGTATCTCAGCCCAAGGCCGATGCGCCTCGGGAGCACGCCTCGGGCGGACAAATTGACCCGCGTGCGGAAATAAAAATGCCGGTGTTTTGGCTCGGTATCGTTGATGCGGTGCTATCCCATGGGATAGCACCGCAAATTTGTCTAAGTGCCGTTTTCCAAACCCCGGCACCAACTTCTGCGCTCTCCATTTTCATTTTCATGCGTTCAAAAATTTCTCGAGCCCCTTGTCATTTATCATATCCTTGTACCCGCGGGCGGCGGTTTAAGTTTAGAACGAATCTGTCACAAGGCACCAAAGGGCTGTGAGGAGCACAATGAAAGAAAAAAGGGCGGCGGTTGGGAACAAAGATTTTCCATAGACCTCCAGCTCGAGGGGCCTATCGCCGGGCATGAGGAGCGAGGCGATAAATTCATCCAGCACCAATCCCAACCCGAGGCCCAGCAGTACCACCATATAGGCGCTTTCACCTCCAAGCAGGAGGAGCAGGCTCGCAATAAAAATAAGTACGACCCCGTAGTGGAGGTGGTGGATCTGCAATCCAGTCTTAGTCCTCAAGGCTATTTTATTGAAAACGTGTGGTGCAAGGTAGAAGAGCACCCTCCAATACACGAATGGTACCACTAAGGCAATTATGAATAGACCTATTTTACCTCCCATAACATTTCTTATACTTTACCGGCGTTCCGTCCGGTTTCTTCGCTCCGTCCGCGCACCAGAACGAGTTCGGTGCGGGACTCCGCTCAATTCCCCTTACGACCCGCATCATCGACCATGGCAACGCTTATATTTAATTGGTTTCCCAGTCTTAGGGTCTTTCGCTCCGCACCAGCAGGGGTCGTTGCGGCCGATGTGCTTCGCCTCGGGCGGGGGCGGGGTCCGGCGTTCCTCCGCCGCTTTCACTTTCGCCATGTCAATCTCAAAAAGCGGGAACACTGTCATGAAGAGGAGCGACTCAAACTGCGCGTTCAGCTGCTGGTAGAGAAAATGCGCCTCGCGGCGATACTCCACGAGCGGTTCGTGCTGACCGTAGGCGCGGAGGTTCACGGTATCGCGCAGGCCTTCCAAATTCTCCAGGTGGTCGATCCAGAGCGTATCTAAAATGCGCACGAGGTGCTGGGAAATCATCACCGACCGTTCCCTCTCGAGCGCCTGCGGTACTTTCGCGAGCTGCTGCTTCAACTCTTCCACCGCCTTCTCGGTTTTCTCATCCGGCGCCCGCCGCAATTCGGCCTCGCGTGCTTCGGCGTAGTAGGTGAGCGTCTCCTGCACCAAAGGCAACGCTTCTCCCCTCTCCCCTGCCTCTAAGATCTTCTCGCGCCGTTTGTACATCGCCGTACGTTGCTTGTTCAGCACATCATCAAAGTCCAGGAGATGTTTCCGAATATCAAAGTTCGCCCCCTCCACCTTCTGCTGGGCCTGGTTCACCGCCTTTGAGACCATTCCCGATTCAATTGGCAGGTCCTCGGGGAGGTTCATTGTTTCCATAAGATGCTTGATGCGGTCGCCGCCGAAAACGCGGAGAAGGTCATCCTCCAGCGAGAGAAAGAACTGCGAGGAGCCGGGGTCGCCTTGGCGGCCGGAGCGGCCGCGCAATTGATTGTCAATGCGCCGTGCCTCGTGGCGCTCGGTGCCTATCACATGCAACCCCCCGACTTCACAAACCTCCTTCGCCTCGTCGGGCGAGGGCGGGTTGCCGCCGAGGACGATGTCCA
>PCRZ01000035.1:0-454 GCA_002772205.1 Candidatus Jorgensenbacteria bacterium CG23_combo_of_CG06-09_8_20_14_all_54_14
AAGTCACAGGATGAATTCCCCATTCAAATCCCGCGCATCTCGCTTTGCACCGACAACGCGGCCATGATCGGCGCGGCAGGATATTTCCGCTACGCGCTGGGACATGTGGATGAGTTGGATTTGGATGTCCAGCCCAATTGGCCATTGTCGTAGGAAAGTACACAGGTACACAAGTAGACACGTACGCAGGTGGGTGAAAGGTAAGAGTCTTTCTTTGCCTCGATTCGGCTCGCCAATCCCGAAGGGATGAAATTATTGTAGATCGATGTATTTGGATTTCCAACCCCGAAGGGGTGTCAGACGATTTTCTCATTATGTCATCCCTTCGGGATTAAACGTCAGGCCTCGGCAGGTTTTAGAATCCTGCCATCCCTTCGGGATTTTGCAAAACTTATTTTGGCATTTTCTTCAAACACTCGATCACCATCTTCAACGCCGCCTGGGCGGATAGTTC
>PCRZ01000035.1:476-634 GCA_002772205.1 Candidatus Jorgensenbacteria bacterium CG23_combo_of_CG06-09_8_20_14_all_54_14
TTCCAATGAAACACCTGCGCCGATTCGCCATCGGGCGTGGCCAGGCCGATCCACGTGGCGCCGACCGGTTTTTCGGGCAGGCCGCCGCCGGGTCCCGCGATGCCGCTTACGCTGATCGCAAGGTCCGCACCGAGGGCGCGTCGCGCCCCGCGCGCCAT
>PCRZ01000035.1:691-8274 GCA_002772205.1 Candidatus Jorgensenbacteria bacterium CG23_combo_of_CG06-09_8_20_14_all_54_14
GCCGAGCGCCGCGATGAGCACGGCCGCCGCGAGAAAATGGAATCGCGCGCCCGCCACGAAGTACACGAGAAATGCGGCGGCAAAGATAATGATGGCGGTGGCGGTGGAGGGTTGGGCGATGAGGAGCACCATCACCGCGCCCACAAGCATGAGAAATGGCACGAAACCGCCGAAAAAACTTTTGCTGCGGGTTTTGCTCCGCGCGAACCAACTAGCGAGGTAAATTAGAAACGAGAGTTTTAGGAGTTCGCTCGGCTGGAACGTGAAGAAGCCCGCCGAGAGCCACCGCTCCCCTCCCTTGAGGTGAACCCCAAGGGGGGTCCATACGAGGGCGAGGAGCACGAGGGTGAAGAGAAGGAAGGGTATTGAAAATTTTTCCCATACCCGGTAGTACACGAAGAAACCTGCGAGAAACCCCACGAGGCCGATGGAAAAACCGTTCATGAGCTGGTGGCGGAGGTAGTACCAGCTCTCGCCGAATTTCGCCTGGGCGAGGTCCGATGAGGCGCTCGTGAGCATCACGAGTCCAAATACCGTGAGGAACACGAGGAGGCAGAGAAAGAGAGTGTCCGGCTTCTTGCCGCGCGGGCCGAAGAAACGTTTCACCATAGGAATATGCCCGGGCGGAGCGCCGCGCCGGCGAGTATCGGCTCCGGAAGTCCCTCCCGGAGCGCCGCCTGTCCGTTCACAAACACGTCGCTCGGTGTCCCGTCCCGCAGTATGACCACATCCGCGTAATAGCCGGGTTTCAAACTCCCCCGCTTTGTGATGCGGAATTTCCGTGCGGCGAGCGATGTGAGCTTTTCCACTGCGCGCTCCAAGGGAAATATCCCGCCGCGCGCCGCGCGGAGGAACGTCGGCAACACGAGCGGACCCCGCGGGAGCCCGCCCGCGCTCACGAGGGCACGCTCATGTACAAGGTAACGCCCAAGGAGTCCGGGGTCCGCGAGCGGCGCCATGAGCACAGCGCGGAGATCGGTGGCGTTCATAAAGGAGAGGAGCGCGCGGCCGAACGGCTGATGCCCGTGGAGCGCAAGGTCGGCGAGCGCCTTCCCCTCAAGGGAAGCGAGGGGACGCGAGGGGACGTACGCCACCGAGAACGGGATCGTGCGGAATCGTTCAAGGTACACGGAGATGCGTCGCTTACCCTCCGCCGTGCGGAGATAGCGGAGCGCTTCCCCGCGTTCCATCGCCTGCAGCCATTCGGGGAGGAGCGCTGCAAGCGGCATGGGGACGCGTTCGCACGGGTAGATATCAAAGTGAACGTTCAGCGTGGTCGTGGCCTTATCGAGTAGCGTGAGCACGCGGTCGTAGGCCTCTCGGTGCTCCGCGAGGGGGGTGAGCCGGCTCACCTCCAGATTGACCTTCTCTCCGCGGGCGGCGTGGAGCATCTCTTCTATGGATTTTTCAACCGCGTCGCTCCTCCGGAGAGGGTTCACCGCGAGGACGCGCCGCGCCCGTGCGGCAACTGCCGCGAGCACCCGGAGCTCGTGGAAAGGGATCTCCCGCGCGTGGGCATCGCTCAAGTCAACGGAGACACCGAAAGCGCCATCCCGACAGGCGCGAGAGAGTATCTTCCCAAGCGCGGCGAGCTCACGCTCGGTGAGGTCGCGGAACGCATCGCGTGTGAGCGCCCTTCGGACAGTGGTATACCCCGCGAGCGTTCCGAAGTTAACCCCCAAACCCCGCGCGCCGAGCCATTTGAGAAATTTTCCCACCGTTTCCCCGCGTACATGCACCCCTTCGGTTGATGTCCATCGCTCCACGGCACGCAATGACCCGTCGAGGAGGGGCGCCAGAGAGACGCCGCCGTTCCCTCCGATGACCGTGGTAACGCCCTGCCGGAGAAGGTGCGCGGCGTGCGGTTCGGAGAAGAGCGTGAGATGGTGGTCAATCTCCCCTCCCACATCAATGAAACCGGGGGCGACCACCGCGCCGGTCGCGTCAATGGTGGCATGGGCATGCACCTTGCCGATTTCACCTACTCGCACGATGCGGCTGCCGCGGATGAGCACGTCGCCGGTAGCCGGCGCGGTACCGCTCCCATCACACACCAATCCGCCTCTGATGAGCGTGGTCATTTCTATACTATTGTAGCATGAACCAAGGCTCCCGCTCGATTTTTATATGCCAAGAGAAAACCACGGGCGTGAGTTTGTAGAGTTTCACTTTTACTACAATACTTTCTGCCATCGCTGAAAGTATTGTAGTAGATGGAAGAGGAAGGTTTTCGGCCGATGTTGGGTGAAGGCGTCCCGCAAAGCGGGCTTGCGGAACAAGTGACAAAAGAAACCACGGGCGTAAGTTTGTGAAGTTTTATTTAGAATAATCTCCCGTTTTTTTTGAGTATAGAAAAAATAAGAGGGTGCTATAATTGATTATAGCACCCTTTTTTCGTATGCCAAAAGAAAACCACGGGCGTGAGCCCGTGGAGTTTCATTGTATTTAGCGAGCGCAGAAGATCAGAGGGTGCTACAGTTAACTGTAGCACCGTTTATCCACACACTTCTTTTTATTCCTCTACCTTCAATTTTCCACCCCTCCTTTTCCCCTCTCCTCCGTTACTACACCAACTGACGATCGTCATTTAGTGTAGTAAGAAGCCAATCAGCTAATTTCAATCATCAATCCCCCCTCCTATTTCCTAAATAAATCGCGCCAGTCCTCCTTTGCTAAAGCTATCCGTCGCTACTACGTAGCTATGGAATAGAGCAGTATAGCTTCGGAAGGGCGCGCCTTAGATAAATCGGGCGAGAAAGAAGAACACAAGGCCGAGCGTGGTTGCCACCGCCGAGACGATCCAAAACCGCATGGTGACCTGGCTCTCGGGCCAGCCCATGGCCTCAAAGTGGTGATGGATGGGCGTGGAGAGAAATATTTTTTTCTTCCGTATCTTTTTGCTCAAAACCTGCACGATAACCGAACACGATTCCACCACGAAGATGAACGCGAAGAACGGCAGGAGGAGGGCGGTGTTGGTGAGCATCGCCATGACCCCGAGGGTGATGCCAAGCGACATGGAACCGGTATCGCCCATGAAAAACCGCGCCGGATAGATATTGAACCAGAGGAACGCGAGGAGCGCCCCAATGGTGGCGGCGTTCATCGCGGCGAGGTCGTACCGGTGGAGCACAAAGGCGACGACCGCAAAAGCCATGAAAGAGAAGAGGAGCACCCCTCCCGCGAGACCATCCAGGCCGTCGGTCTCGTTCGCCGAGAACGCGGTCGCAGTCAAGACCAGGATGAAGAACGGAATATACCACCAGCCGATGGTCACGGTTCCCACGAACGGGATGAAGAGCACATTGAATCCAAGTTTGAAGTAGAACCACCAGGCGCCCACCGCCGCCACCGCCGCGTAGAGGGCGAGTTTCTGGGGCACCGAGAGCCCACCGCCGTGGGGTCCTTTCCCCAGAATGCCAAAGAGGTCGTCAAAAAGCCCCACGAGCGCCGCGAGAAAAAGCGCGGCGAGGGGGAGGTAGGTCTCCGCGCGGTTCACAAAATTGAAATAGGTGGCGAATCCGTCAAAGAGCCCATCGGCCGCGAGGAAAATGAGCGCGAGGCCGAGGACGGTGAGCCAGATGACGACGCCGCCCATGGTGGGCGTATTAGATTTCCCCTTGTGGAGCGAGTAGAAAATGGGCGCGCTTGCCTCGTCGCGGATGTTTTTCTTGCGGAGCCCGTGCCGCTGAAGGAAGTGGGCGACGAACGGCGTGAGGAAGAGCGCCACAATGAACGAGATGGCGAAGAGTATGAGAATGCGGATGGCTTCAAAGATTTCCATTATGCGATGCTAATATACGAATTCATGCGAATTATACGAATATGAGAAAAAAATCTGCCATTAGTATATTCGCATCGCGTTTACCACGTGTATGCCCTCCCGGCCCAATCAAGAATGAGATTCACGTCGTGCACGCGATCCATGCTCCCGAGGAGTATCACCGCGATTCGCCGGTCATGAAATGAGAGCACCCCCACGAAGTTCTCGCCAGCGCTTTGGAGCGTTCCCGTTTTGCCACCCAAGAAACGCGCGTCAGCGACGAGCGGGTTAATGTTCTGTACGGTATGGCTTACGGGGTCGTTCAGGGGCTGCACGAGAAATTGCGGCGTACGGGACCACGTAAAGATCTGGGGGTGGTTTCCGAGAATGTACCGGATGAGCCGGAGGAGATCGCTCGGCGAGGAAACGGTGAGGGCGGAGAGCCCAGCAGGATCGTCAATGTGGGTCTGCGCCATACCCATCTTCACGGCTTTCTCCTGCATCTCACGCACGAATTCGCGCGCACCCCCTCCTCCCGCTTCCGCAAACACCGCCGCCGCATCGTTCGAGGAAGAGAGCAGCATCACCTTCAGGAGATCCTGCGTCGCATACACCTCTCCGCTTTTTAGGCCTCCCGCATCACCACCATCGGTGAGCGCCGCTTCGCTTACCGCCACCTTTTTATTTCCCCCCATGTTCTCCATCACTGTGACCGCAGTGAGAAGTTTCACCACGGAGGCAATCGGCCACTCACCGGTGGCGTTTTTGCTCCAAAGGGCCGTTTCGTCATCCAATGAATAGAGAAGTCCCTCATGGGCGGAGAGCGCCGGATCGAGCACGGTCCATAGGCGCACCGGGGCGCGGCGCGAGGAGCCGATGGCGGATTCCACCACCGACGCCCGCTGGAACGAAACGTTCCCCGCCGGTGCAGATTTTGAAGTGCCCGCGGCGTCGGGGGTCATGTTTCCGAGGGGTGCCGCCGGCACCTCGGTTTCTGAAACCCGGCGGGTAAACCCCGCGACCACGAGAACCACGAAAACGAGAATTATGGTCTGCCAGCGTTCCTTCATCCCGTTAGAGACAGGTCGCGCACCGCGACCGTAACACAACGGCCTTTTTTATTATTAAATATCACTTTCCCTTTATAGACGTTGAATAGCATAGTAAATTTTTTAGTTGTCTCTAACGGGATTCATGTCAGTTTTGCGGCGCCGCGGCGTCGGTGGCGCCTGCCTGCGCAGGCAGGCCTGCCTCCATTCCCGCGCCGGCCTCAATGCGCTCCAGAGCGCCGTGGAACCGTTCGTACTCGGGGAGTTCCTCCACGCGCGTGAGCCCTAAGTGCTTTAAAAATTGAAAGCTCGGGAGATAGTGGAACGCATTCCCTTTCCCCTCAATGGAGTGCCGCTCCACCAATCCCCGCACGAGGAGATTCCGCACCGTGAAGCTGGAATTCACCCCGCGGATGTAATCAATGGTGGCACGGGGCACGGGTCCCAGATAGGCGATAAGCGAGAGCGTCTCCAGCCCCGCCGGGGAGAGTTCCTCACGAAACTCCTCCTGGAGGAGCCGCTCCCCCACCTGTTTCTCCTCCGGCTTCGTAGCGAGCTGCACCGCGCCGTCGTGGACGATGAGCGTGAGGCCGCGCGCGGTATCTCCCGCGAGCGCCGCCTGCCACGCGGCCACCAGTTCCTCGCACTCCACCTGTTTCAGGTCAAGGAGTTTCGCAATGCGGCCCATCTTCATGGGTTCCCCGTAGGAGAAGAGGAGCGCCTCAAGTTCCGGTATGAGGGATGCCGATTTTTCTGCCATTGTTCTTATATTATCTTTTTTATCCAAACTATTCGTATCATTCGCATAATTTGTGGATTAGTATCGGTACCAAGCCGCTTTGTATTCTCGTATTGATGCAAATATACGAATAATACTAATTATACGAATAATATTCACTGAATACTACGCGTTTTCCTCGCGCCTCGCAACGATAATTTCTCCGAAGCGATCCGCCTGCTCCACTTTTACAAGTTGTGTTTTTAAGAGGTGGAGGATGGCGAGAAAGAGCACCACGAGTTCTCCCCTGCTTCCGCTCCGGCGGAGCGCCCCCAGGCCGAGCGGGGCGCCCGTGAGCCGTGCGAGTACCTCTTCTATCTTCTTGGAGAGGTTTTCTATCTCCGATTTTAAGTGGGCAGTGGGTTTTGCAATGCGCTCAAGCTCCCCCAAAACCCGTCCGAAGGCGGCGGCGAGATCCCCCGCCGTGAGGCGGGTGGGCGGGTAGAAGAGCGCCTCGCTCCCCATGAGGAATTCCCGCGTGTGCATGAGTGGAAACACGCTCCACCCTTTTGCGAGGTGGCACTGCCCTTCCTTGAGCTCCCGGTAGAGCCGCAGGCGATACTCCAGGTCAGCCACCTCCCCTTCCTCTTCTTCGGAAAGAGTGAGGTCCGGCAGGAGCGCCTTGGATTTTATAAGGATGAGGCGCGACGCGACCACGAGGAAATCGGCGAGGAGCGCCGGCGGCGCCCCGCCGTCTTCCGCCGTTCCTTCAAGCGTTTGTACGTAGGCCAAAAAATCGGCGGTAACCTCGGCGAGGTTCAGCTGGGTGATTTCCAGTTTTTTCGCCTCTATGAGTTCAAGGAGTTTATCCAGCGGACCCTGATATTCTTCCAGTTTGAGTTCGAACGGCATGCTATCCATCATACCATCTACCCGCCAATTGCAGAACAAAAAGCCCGATTTTGCCTAGTTTTTTCCTAATGCCTAAAGCCTAGTGCCTAATGCCTATTCCTATCCATGTCTAATAACCATCACATCGCCGTCTTCAACAATATATTCTTTCCCCTCCAACCTCAACCACCCTTTCTGTTTCGCCTGTGCCCACCCCCCGGCTTCCAATAATTTTTCCCAATTGACAACCTCCGCGCGGATGAAATTCTTCTCAAAATCGGTGTGGATGACGCCCGCGGCCTGCGGCGCTTTCGTGCCGCGTTCAATGGTCCATGCACGGGTCTCATCCTCCCCGGTGGTGAAAAAACTCACGAGGCCCAATACCTCATACGCCTTTTTGATAAGCGGTTCGACCGCCCTGAGCGGCTCACCGCCGAAGGGTGTGGGTACTGCGTCCGCCTCCGCGAGATCTGCGACGAGGTAATCCGCGCCCATTTCTTTAATTTTTGCGAGGAGCGCCTCTCCTACATCCTCTTGCTTGCCATTGAGAAGCATAATTTGCTTTTTCGCGGAGAGCAGCTGGAGATTGCGCACTACCTCTTCGTGCGCGAATAAGCCATCTATCGACTTGCGAAGCCGATAGTCGCCCCCTATCGCTTCTTTTACTTTGCGGAGCGCGTCGCGGTCATGGGTAGCTGTCTTATCTCCGCCCCGCGCTTCCCCTTCCGCTTTTTCAAGCCGCTTTGAGACCGTTTCAAGGTCTTTCAGCGAGAGCTCTGTCTCTATGGTGTCCATATCGCGGAGCGGGTCGGTGGTACCCTCCACATGGACAATCTCACTCCCGCCGAAGCACCGCACCACCTGCACGATCGCCCTGCACTCGCGGATGTGCGCAAGGAACTGGTTCCCAAGGCCTTCCCCCTTGTGCGATCCCTTCACGAGGCCCGCGATGTCGTAGAACTCTACTACCGCGGGAACCACTTTTTTGGAATGGGTGAGGGCGGCGAGTTTTTGAACCCGCTCGTCGGGCACCAGCACCACCCCTACGTTAGGGTCAATAGTCGCGAAGGGATAGTTCGCGATGTGCACCTCCTGCCGGGTGAGGATTTTAAAAAGGGTGGATTTCCCCACGTTTGGCAAACCGACGATACCAATGGAGAGT
>PCRZ01000035.1:8311-9026 GCA_002772205.1 Candidatus Jorgensenbacteria bacterium CG23_combo_of_CG06-09_8_20_14_all_54_14
GGACTATATAATTAGACGTGTTTTGATTTGATAGATAGTACGTTTCTATGATACTATCAATACAGCGTTCGACTTAAAAGTTTTCTTATTATAAACCATTAAACTGGAGGTTAGTATGATATTGGCTTGGATTTTAGTAGGACTCGTGGTTCTCTATTTAATCTCATGTCTCACGTGCGGTCGGCGAACCGCTGACTGGTACATTGATGAGAGAAAAGAGATAGCCGCGAGCGACGAGATTGTGCTGGACGAGAAGCACTTAAGATTGGTTTGGTGGGTAACGGTTTTCTTATGGCCCCCAATACTAATTCTTGAGGGTATAACGAACTGCGCAATATTTCGCATGGGTCTTTGACCTTGTCTTAAACGAGAACGGCGAGTTCACCATGAACCGCCGTTTTTACCTGGTTTTTACTTGCGCTCCAAATGTTACAATTCCGCGATCGCGGAATTGTAACATTTGCCGGTCATGAAAAATCTGTACTTCTTTTTTGACCACACTGGCCCCGCGTAATCCACTCCGATTCGCGGGGATTTTTTTATTTCGAATTCTTTGATTCTCACTCCCCCGCCCGCAACACTTCGCGTAGCGATGCGGGCAGGTCTATCCTCAATCCACAAACCGGTCCGCCGGCTGGCGCTTGCGCCGTTGAACGACTTTCCAATCCTAAAAAATTTCGTGACCCGCGCCGGCCCGTTTATTGCTAACGCTGAT
>PCRZ01000018.1 GCA_002772205.1 Candidatus Jorgensenbacteria bacterium CG23_combo_of_CG06-09_8_20_14_all_54_14
AATTACTGATAAACAATGTAGCACACCTTACCTTAAAAGTCAAATGCGTATAGTATGTGTGATATGCGAAAACTCATCGTCGTCGTGGGGCCTACGGGGAGCGGGAAAAGCGAGCTTGCGGTGGCGCTCGCCCTTCGACTCGGTTCAGGGCAAGCCCGCGCGCGCTTTGGCATCAATGGAGCTGAAATAATTTCCGCCGATTCCCGCCAAGTGTACCGCGGGCTTGATATCGGCTCCAACAAAATCACGAAACGTGAGATGCATGGCGTGCCGCACCATCTCCTCAACATCGCAAACCCCCATAGTACCTTCACTGCGGCGCAATTTCAAAAACTCGCGCGGAAGAAAACAAACGAAATTTGGAAACGCGGGAAAATACCGATCATCTGCGGCGGGACGGGGTTCTATATCCAGACGCTCGTGGATGGCATCGTAATGCCGGCAGTAAAACCCAACGCGGCGCTCCGCAGAAAACTCGCCGGAAGATCCACAAGCGAGCTTTTTATGCTTCTCAAAAAGAGAGATCCGGCGCGGGCGGCCTCAATTGACCGGCACAATCCGCGCCGCCTCGTCCGCGCCTTAGAAATCGCGGAGGCGCTCGGAATAGTGCCAAATCTCAAAATCAATCCCCTCCCCGCAAAAACGCTTTTCATCGGGCTCGCGAAAGAAACGGAAGAACTCCAGAAATTGACGCGTACGCGCATCGCGCGGTGGCTCAGGAAAGGGCTCCTCGGCGAGATCAAGAAACTTCGCAAAAACGGCGTTTCCGAAAAGCGCATCCGCGAGTTCGGCCTCGTCTACGCGTGGGCGCTGAAACTCTTCAGAAAAGAAATAACGAAAGAGGCGTTCCACACAGGACTGGAAAAAGACATGATGCACTATATAAAACGCCAGATGACGTGGTTCAGGCGGGATAAAAGAATTCACTGGATCTCAAAACCGTCCAAGGCGCTGTTCCTTACTAAAAATTTTCTACAAAATAGGGTGCTATAATCAATTATAGCACCCTATTTTTCACCTTTTGCGCCCCCCTATACATCCTCCAAGAAAACTACGGGCGTGAGCCCGTGGAGTTTTCATTTCATTTTCTTTTCGAATAGTCCCCTTAATTTCTCTGGACTTGCCTGACCCTTCGTGTTCGCCATTGCCTGCCCAACGAGGAACTGGAGCGCGTTTCCCTTGCCTTTTTTATAATCCCCTACCGCTTTAGGATTCTTTTTGATGACCTCGCCGACAATCTTATCCAATTCTGATTCGTCACCGATTACCCGCACACCACTTTCCTTCATTATTATTTCCGGGTCCTCCCCCGTTTCAAACATCTTCGCGAGCAGGTCTTTCGCGAGGCGGCTTGAGAGCTTACCCTCCGCCACGAGCGCGACGAGATGCGCGAAGTGCTCCGGCGTCATCTTCAGGCCAGTAACGTCGGTTCCTTTCTCGTTCATAAGCCCCCTCAGATCGCTGGTGAGGTAGTTGCAGAGCAATTGGTAGTCGGTGGTTGGTAGTGAGTAGGTTTTGAATTCAGATGCGGCTTGTTCGAAATAATCCGCGAACGCCATATCCTCGGTGATAAGTTCCGCCTGCTCTGGCGCGAGGCCGAATTCCGCCTCAAAGCGGCGCCGCTTTGCCTCCGGCAGTTCGGGAATCTCCTGCCGCAGTTTTTCCAAATCCCATTTAGTGAGGCCTGCCTGCGCAGACAGGTCAAGCGGCGGAATATCCGGCTCCGGGAAGTAGCGGTAGTCGTGCGCTGATTCCTTGGAGCGCTGGCTTTCCGTCACCCCCTTCTTCTCATTCCACCCGCGCGTTTCCTGCGCTATTTTTTCTCCGCGCTCAAGCAAGTGTTCTTGCCGCTCCAGTTCGTGTTCAATCGCATCATGAACCGCCTTGAATGAATTTAAATTTTTAACTTCCACCTTCGTTCCTAACGGTGAGGCGCTCGAATTTCTATCAAATCCAACCGAATCTTGAGCGAATGTGGGATTTATAACACGTTTATATTCCAATTTATCACCCCGAAAATTCGCGACAATCCCCAAGGGCACATTAACCTCCCGGATATAACGCAACACTTGCCTAATATCCTCCTGCGTAATAAATTTTGTTGCTTTTACTTCTAAAAGGATTTTACCGTCGATAAGAAAATCAACAAAAAAGTCGCTGATTGCTTTACCATCAAGTTTCAACGGAACTCGTTTTTCTCTCTCATACGAGATTTCTTCTCTCTTGAGTACCTCTTCAATCGCATCCTGGTAGTTTTTTTCTTTGTACACCGACCCCAACTTATTTTGAACCTCAAAAAGTAATCCCATTAGGCGATAGCTCTCATCTTTCAACACAATTCGATCGTCGTTCATTCGATCACTATTCGCTTCTATTCGGTCACTATTCGGGCGTATCGAAGCGTTCGTTTCTATTCGGTCACCATTCGGGCGTATCGAGACGTTAGCTTCTACCCGCATATGGCCCTTTTCCATATCACCATCGGAGATGCCGAGGTAGCGCACGATACGCTGGAGTCCCGCCGCGAACTGCACTGCCTCGCGCGCGTTCTTCACGTCCGGCTCGGTCACGAGCTCCATCAAGGGCACCCCGGCCCGGTTGAAATCAACGTAGGTAGCGCCCGAATCGTTGGCGCTCGAATCAACCCCGAATTCAACCGAATTTCTATCGAATATTCGTTTCTTATTCGTTTTTATTCGGTCGCCATTCGGGCGAGGCGCCGAGTGAATGAGGCGCGCGGTGTCTTCTTCTAAGTGAATGCGTGTGATGCGGACGCCGTTCAATATTCCGCCGGTGACGAGCGGCTCCTCGTACTGCGATATCTGATATCCCTTCGGGAGGTCCGGGTAGAAGTAGCTCTTGCGGTCAAAGTGCGAGCGCTCCGCGATCGTGCCGCCCAGCGCCATGCCGAGTTTCAGTACCGCCCCGATGGCTTCACGGTTCGGCACCGGGAGCGTTCCGGGATGCGCGAGACAGATAGGGCACACATTCACGTTCGGCTGGGGTTCTTCAGGGTTGTTCTTGCACCCGCAGAACATCTTGGTCGCGGTTTTTAATTCAATATGGATTTCTAAACCAATGGTGGGGAGATACATCGTTTCATTATATAGTAACAAGAAATGGGCAAAAACGCCTCCGACCTTCCAGATAGCGTGGTGCGGCAAAAATCCGCCCGCGCACATTAAGTGCGTCGGGCGGTACATTTTTTCGGATGGAACGGCTTGCTAAACCAAAATCCGACCGTCATTTAGTATAGTAAGATTTTTCAAGGGTGCTTTAATTAATTAAAGCACCCTCTTTCTTCCTTGCAAAAGAGTGGCGTGCAGATACACAAAATAAGCGAATCATATTTAAAAATCCGCCGAAGGGCGGATTTTTGGTTTCCAGAATCAATGTTTGGGAAGTCGGACTTCCCAAGGAAGTCGGACTTCCTTAAATTAATCTAACACCTCTATGCCCGTAAATTTTTTCTGACCAATAAAAAGATGTCGGACGTCCTATAGGACGTCCGACATCAAAACATTACTCCACTACCTCAATCCCCATCTGTCGGGCAGTGCCTTCAACGATCCGCATCGCCGCTTCAATGTTCTCCGTATTTAAATCCGGCATTTTCTTCTCGGCGATCTTCCGCACATCCTCCCGCGTTACCTTACCCACCTTTATTTTGTGCGGCTCTGCGGAGCCCTTTTCAATGCCCGCCGCTTTCTTCAAGAGCGAAGCGACCGGCGGGGTCTTCAGAATGAACGTAAAACTCCTGTCCTCGTAGATGGTGATCTCCGCGGGAATGATATCCCCCGCCATCGCCTTCGTCGCCTCGTTGAATTCCTGGCAGAACTTCGCGATGTTCACGCCGTGCTGACCCAAAGCGGGCCCAATCGGAGGGGCGGGGTTCGCGGCACCGGCGGGAATCTGGAGTTTGAGAACTGTTTTGATCGGTTTGGCCATACGCTTACGCTAAAGCGATACTAAATATACAAATGCATACTGATGCTACGAATATGCGGATGTAAATGCCCACCTATTCGTATTATTCGCATGCATTCGTAGATTGGCATCGCGTTTATACTTTCTGCACCTGCAGCGAATCCAGCTCCAGTAATGTATCTCGGCCAAAAATGGGGACCAGCACCTTCACCTTCCCGTGCTCCTCATCCACCTCCGCCACCTTTCCCTCCTGGTCGCGGAAGGGTCCGTCCACGATGCGCACGAGCTCATCCACCTTGAGGTCCACCTTGAATTTCGTTTCCTTCTGCCCCATGCGCGCTATGAGCTCCTCCACCTCGGCATCGGAGAGCGGCGCGGGGACCGTGGGGTCGGACCCCACGAAACCCGTCACGCGCGGGGTGTTCCGCACCACCGCCCACGAGTCATGGTCCAAAACCATATCCACGAGCACGTAGCCCGGGTAGATCTTTTCCTCAAATGTCT
Source organism: Candidatus Jorgensenbacteria bacterium CG23_combo_of_CG06-09_8_20_14_all_54_14 (assembly GCA_002772205.1). GTDB lineage: Bacteria > Patescibacteriota > Minisyncoccia > UBA6257 > GWB1-50-10 > 20-14-all-54-14. Next base: position 4,432 of record PCRZ01000018.1, read on the forward strand.
GGCGCTTGCCTCCCTTCACTTTTATCTTTATCTCCTTGGGCACCACCACATTGAAGATTTTATCGGTCATGAGGAGCGACTCCACCCGCTGTTTCAGGTAGCGCTCCACCGCATCCTCGTAGCCCGAGTACGTGTGAATGGCATACCACCGCCGCTCCTTGCTCGCTTGGGGGGTTGTCTCCCTTTTTGCAGCGCGTATAGGCATACCCAGTACTACAACTGCGATGGTGCCAAGCGCCTCCGCAGTTGATTGTAATTACCACCTCTACCATCGACTGAAGGCGGGTAATATAGCAAATAGGAAAACATACTAATTAGGTTGACTGTCGCAGTTGTAGTACTAGGCATAAGTTAAAGCACCAGGGTTCGCTCGAGTGCCTGCATAAAAATGAAATCGAGCGCGCCGAGGAACGCCGCGAATACCAAGGAGAGCACAATGACGAAAACCGTGTAGCGCACGGTCTCCTCGCGGGTCGGCCAGTTCACCCGCCGGAGCTCCTGGCGGGATTCCTGTAGAAATAATTTTGCTTTCTCGAGCATAAGAGTGCGATACCAATATACCAATTCATGCGAATAATACTAATGGTATACGAATTCGTCGTATTCGCAATCATTAGTGTGAATTCACTGTATCAGTATCGCATTTTATACGTTTAAACGTCAAGGTTTTTTACCGTCCCCGCGTGGGCCTGGATGAAGTTCTTCCGCGGCTCCACCGCCTCACCCATGAGGACGTCAAAGAGGTGATCCGCTTCCACCACATCCTCCACCGTGACCTGTTTCAACACGCGCAACGCGGGGTCCAACGTGGTCTCCCAAAGCTGGGTGGGGTTCATCTCCCCAAGCCCCTTGTAGCGCTGGACGCTGACGTTCTCGCCGCCCAGCGCCTTCGTCACACTATCACGCTCGCCGTCGCTCCACGCGTAGCGCACCTCCTTCCCCCGCTGGAGGCGGAAGAGCGGCGGCTGGGCGATGTAGAGGTGCCCGTGTTCTATGATCTGCGGGAAATAGCGGTAGAAGAGGGTGAGGAGGAGCGTCCGGATGTGGGCGCCGTCCACGTCGGCATCGGTCATGAGGATGACCTTCCCGTAGCGAAGCTTCGCAAGGTCAAAATTGTCGGCGATGGCCGTTCCCAGCGCTATCACAAGGGAACGTATCTCCTTATTTACGAGCATCTTGTCAATGCGCGCCTTTTCCACATTCAGAATTTTCCCCTTGAGCGGCAATACCGCCTGTGTCCGCCGATCGCGGCCCTGCTTACACGAACCTCCAGCGCTGTCCCCCTCCACGATGAAAAGTTCGGATTCCTCAGCCTTCCGCGAGCTGCAGTCAGCGAGCTTGCCGGGGAGCGTGAGCCCCTCCAGGGCCCCCTTCCGAAGCACGGTGTCCTTCGCGGCCTTCGCGGCCTTGCGCGCCTTCGCGGCGAGGAGATTCTTTTCCAAAATGACCCGCGCATCGCTTCCATAGCGCTCCAAAAACTCCTTCAGGCCCTCCGCCACGGCCGCCTCCACGGCGGTGCGCGCCTCCGGGTTCCCCAGCCGCGCCTTTGTCTGCCCCTCGAACTGCGGCTCGTGTATCTTGATGGATACGGCGGCGATGAGCCCCTCGCGCACGTCGTCCCCGGTGAGGTTCTCCTCGGACTCTTTGAGATAATTTTCCCGCCGCGCGTAATCGTTCAGGGTTCGCGTGAGCGCCGACCGGAAACCGGTGAGGTGCATGCCGCCGTCGGGGGTATAGATGTTGTTCGCAAAGCTCATCTCCTCGTTCTCCGCGTCATCCGCGTAGACGAAGGCGGTCTCCACGTCAACTCCTTCCACCTCGCGGTGCGTGTAGAAGGGACGGTCCTGGACGGTCCTGGTGTTCCCCACGAGGTAGCGAATGAAGGACTGGAGTCCTCCCCCAAAGCAGAACCCGTAGCGGAACGGCGCCTCCCCTGCCTGCCCTGCATGCGCAGGCATGGCAGGCAGGCCGCGCTCATCAAGGAGTTCAATGCGCACCCCTTTGGTGAGGTAGGCCTGCTGGCGGAGATGGTCCAACACTTTTTTCAAATCAAACTCTATTTTCTGAAAAATCTGCGGGTCCGGCTGGAACGTGATCTTCGTTCCCGTGCGCTCCGATTTCCCTATCTTTTTTACGGAGTACATGGGAATCCCCCGCTGGTATTCCTGCACGTACACGCCGCCGTCCTTATTGACCTCGGCCTTCACCCACACCGAGAGCGCGTTCACGACGCTGACGCCTACACCGTGGAGGCCGCCGGATACCTTGTAGGATTCGCCGCCGAACTTGCCCCCCGCGTGAAGCGTGCAGAGCGCCGTTTCAAGCGCGGACTTTTTCGTCTTCGGATGGATGTCCACGGGGATGCCGCGCCCGTCGTCGGTTATGGAAACCTTATTCTCCCTATGGAGTTCAACGACGATGTTCTTGGCGTAGCCGGCCATCGCCTCGTCAATGGAGTTGTCCACCACCTCCCAGATGAGGTGGTGCAGGCCGTCCACGCCGGTGGAGCCAATGTACATGCCGGGGAGCTTCCGCACCGGCTCAAGCCCCTCCAAAACATAAATGTCCTTGGCGCTGTATGATGGGGTTTTCTTGTCTTCGGACATACCCAGTACTACAACTGCGATTGCGCGGCGCCAGCCAGCGGCAGCGCGTGCTTGCTATACCCACCTCTGACCAAAAGTGAGTTCTGAAAATGCAATGATGCTGACATTCGTTTTCCTATCGTAGTTGCAGTACTGGGCATAATAACGCCCGTTCTCCGGGCATCCTTTTCCTTACTATTCTATCACAAAAAAGCGCTGATTTTCAAGCGTCCATGCGGGTTTTCCCGGCTCCAAGGTGTGCTTAAAACCTCACGAAAATCACCTCTTCCGCCACCGATTCACGAACATCCCCGCCGCGATCGCCAGCACGATAACCGCCGCACCTCCGATGAGCACGTAGCGCCCCCACACGGAAAAGCGAACCGCATAGGACAGGTACGCCTCGCCGACCGACCACCCAATAAACCCCATAATGAGCGCGCGCACCAAGCTCCCTAAGAAGGTGAGGATGATGAACGAGCGGGTCGGGTACCGTACCATGCCGCACGCCGCCGATACTAATGAATTCGGCACCACCGGGAACGCCCGCAGGAAAAACACGAGGAGCTCGTCCCCCGTCCCCTTTGTGATGCGGTTGCGCCACCGCTCAACCTTGCTCCATGACAGCCCGAAGCGCTTCCCCCACATCTTGATGAGCGGCTCGCCGCCCACATAGGCGAGCGAGTACACGAGAATAGCGCCGAGGGTGAGACCAAACGCCGCCGGCAGGACCACCCACAGCATGCCGTCAAGGAACACCGTCTTGATGGAGCCGAACGCAGGCAGGAGGAGAAATCCCGCCGCCATGAGAACTATGGAGGACGGCACTGGCGCGATGATCTCTTCTATGAACGACAGGAAAAATACACCAAAGACGCCGTATTCCCTCACGAAGGGGGTGATTTGGATGATAAAATCTTCCATTGCTTCAATAATAGAACGGCGGAGACGGGGACAAGTTTCTCAAAATGAAAAGCGCCGTTTCCCGTGTGTGGGGTGTGTGCCTTTCAAAGCCCCGCCGAAAGGCGGGGCACTGAATTTTGTAACCTCGCTCTGCTCGGACAAAATTCGTGTGGTCTATTCCTGAAATAGTCCGGACCCCAGTAGTAAAGCAAGGATTACTACGGGGCACAGCGCATTTCGCTCCGACCGCGGTCGCGGACAAGCCTGCCTGCGCAGGCAGGGAAAT
>PCRZ01000033.1:0-1221 GCA_002772205.1 Candidatus Jorgensenbacteria bacterium CG23_combo_of_CG06-09_8_20_14_all_54_14
AATGAGATATCATAAAAACATAAGCCGAAGTCCAGCCGAAGCTTTAACGGAGACAGATGAGCAGTGCTACCAAGCCGAAGTGGCTTAAATATATTCTGCTATGACATGTCATAGCACCGTATCATGGTCTGGCGGTCGAGAGGATTTAGTTTAGAAAAATCGGAATATGAACCAAGAGAATAGGCAATGTCAAAATTGTGAATCCTGCTACAATACAGAAGTGGTGTAGTATCGGTTGTTAGTTATCGGTTGTTAGTTATTAGTTATTTGCTAAACGCGGATCAATGCTGATTTATTAGACACGGATCTATACGGATTAAAACGGATTCATACGGATGTCATTAGTTATAAGTTATCAGTCATAAGTTATTTAGTTATTCCCATGTCCCGCTCTACCAAAAAGGCAGTTTATGGGGCGTTCTACCTCATTCTCTTCGCGCTCGTGCTGTGGGGCGGGTTCCGCGCGTTCGTTCCGGGCCAGAGCTGCAGTGATGGGGTAATGAATCAGGGAGAGAAGAGTGTGGATTGCGGCGGCCCCTGCACCCCGTGCGCGGTGCAGGCCGAGGCGCTCCGCCCGGGCGAGGTGCAGGTGTTCAGTACCGAGGGTGGCCGCACGGTGTTCCTCTCCCAGGTGATTAATCCGAACGCCGCCTATGCGGCCGCATCATTTTCATATTCGTTCGCAATGACGGATAGCGCGGGGCGCGCGTTGGGGAGCACGCCGCGTAAAACCGACCGCATCCACGCATCGGAGCGCAGGTATCTCTTTGAATCGGAGGTCCCTGTTCCCTTCCCCTCCGCGGGGCGGGTGGCACTCGCCTTGAGCGGGGTGGAATGGAGGCAGGCGTCGGAGTTGCCGCGCGCGGAACTTTCCGCTTTGCGGATTGCCACCGACGTGAGCGCCGATGGCATACGGGTGCTGGGGGAGGTGGAAAACCGGAGCCCCTTCGGGGCCCGCGAGGTGAAGATTGTAGCCCTTCTCTTTGACCGGTTCGGCGGGCCGCTCTTTGCGGCGCAGACCGTATTGGATAAAGTAGCGGGCGGCGAGACGCAGACATTCCCTCCCATCAAGTTCCCTTCCGATGAGCCGCTTACCCGGTTGGCGGACCCCTCCGCCACGGAGGTGTTTGTGAGCGGTCTCTGAATGATAACGCGATGCGAATATACCTGCCCGCCATAGCCTTTATCTTTAATTTTTCTTTAAACATAGCTTTTCAGCAG
>PCRZ01000033.1:1267-2930 GCA_002772205.1 Candidatus Jorgensenbacteria bacterium CG23_combo_of_CG06-09_8_20_14_all_54_14
ATACGAATTAGGAGAATCTGTTATTCGTTGCATTAGTATGCATTTGTATATTTGTATCGCGTCATGATTCGGCTTCGCCACATCGATTGGGGAATGATGGGGGCGCTCGCCTTTCTTGCCGCGGCAGGCCTCGTGACCCTGGCGAGCGTGGCGGAGGAATTTTTCCCGCGCCAGCTTGGCTGGTACCTCGGGGCGCTCGCCATTATCCTTCTCGCGGCGCAGGTGGATTGGAAACGCTTGGGGAGCCACTGGTGGTTCCGCTACGGTTTCTATGGGCTCTCTGTGCTCCTCCTCCTCATCTCAAATCTCCAGTCCGCCACCATCCGTGGCACCAAGAGCTGGATCGTGGTTGGGGCGTTTCAATTCGAGCCGGCCGAACTCGCGAAGCTTGCACTCATCATCGTGTTGGCACACTTCTTTTCCCGGCGCCACGTGGAAGCATGGTACGGCAAGAACATACTCGTTTCGTTTATGCTGATGGCCGTTCCCATGGCGCTCATCATGGCGCATCCGGATTTCGGTTCCGCGGTGATGATGGTGGCCATTTGGATCGCATTTCTCCTCGCGGGGAGCGTCCATACCAAGCGGCTCATCGTGGGACTCATTGCCGCGGCGGTGGCGATGGTGCTTATGTGGTCTTTCGTGATGAGGCCCTATCAGAAGGATCGCGTGGTATCTTTTCTCTTTCCCGCGCGCGACCCCTTAGGGGCGAGCTACAACGTGATCCAGTCCAAGGTGGCCATCGGCTCCGGAGGCATCTTCGGGAAGGGATTCGGCGGCGGCACCCAAGCGCGCCTCCATTTCCTCCCCGCCGCCCAGAATGATTTTCTCTTCGCCGCGTTCACCGAGGAGTGGGGCGTGGCAGGCGGCGCCGCGCTCCTCTTGACGTTTGCCCTCTTCCTCTATAGGATAGGAGCAGTCGGTTTACGCGCGAGGGATAACTATGCGTGGCTCATCGCATGGGGCGGCGGGATTCTCTTCGCGGTGCAGTCGTTTATAAACATCGGTTCCAATCTCGGACTGCTCCCTGTGACCGGCCTCACGTTCCCCTTTTTCAGCTATGGGGGGTCCAGCTTGTTGACGAGCGCCCTCCTTGTCGGTATAATCCAACATATCAAAATTGAATCTCGTTAGAGATAGGTTGCCGCAGGCAACCGTAAGTAGCACCACGGTCTTTTCGTTACCAATCAATGTTTTGCCTTTGTGAACCCCGTTAGAAATTTAGTTGCCTTCACTCGTTTTTCATCAAAGTAGCCATACTTTTTGATATGTTTCGCAAATCATGAAAAATTCCACCGATACTTCTAACGGGGTGAACGTTGAACTCATGATTAAAAATCTTAGTTATCTCTAACGGGATGAATCCCATTAGAAAACGAAACCTAATAGGGGCTTGTTGTTTTGTGTTCAAAACTGAACCAATTTCATTTTTGTTGATAAAACATTCATTTTATTGATTTTCTAACGGGATGAATCCTCCATTTGAGCAACGAGGGCTCGTTAGTGTTCGCTTCCTAAGTGTCTTAGGGCTCGTTTTGTTTTTTATCGTGGCGGTGGCTTACGTCTTCTACGGTCTCCAGCCCGCTTCGACGGAGCTTCAGCGAGGCGAGCCCGCGGCGGGGACCGCGGGAACGGGCGGCGTTACCCAGTTCAAGATCGCCAA
>PCRZ01000033.1:2967-11085 GCA_002772205.1 Candidatus Jorgensenbacteria bacterium CG23_combo_of_CG06-09_8_20_14_all_54_14
CGCCCGCCTCTCGCAAGAGTCGCTCATCAAATCCATAGCGGTCTTTAAGTTCTACGCGCTCCTCTCGGGGCGTGCCCAGCGGTTCCAGCCCGGCATCTACGGGCTCTCGCCCGCGATGAGCGTCCCGCAAATGGTGGGAGTGTTGACCGCGGGAGGAAAGAATGACGTGCTGGTAACCGTCCCCGAGGGATCTACCGTGAAGGATATTGATGCACTCCTCACCGGCGCGGGCGTGCGGGCTGGCGGTTTGCTTGCTGCGCTCCCGCCATCATCTTTTTCCCTTGAGTATCCGTTTCTCGCAAACGTCCGGTCACTCGAGGGTTTTCTTTTCCCTGACTCGTACTACATATCGTTGGATGCTTCCGCCGAGGACGTGGCGCGCCAGATGCTCGATAACTTTATGAGGAAGGCATGGCCCTCATTCTCGGGCGTGAACGAATGGTACGAGCGCCTCACCCTTGCCTCCTTCCTTGAGCGCGAAGTGGAGACGTTTGCAGACCGCCAAGTGGTGGCCGGCATTCTTTTGAAGCGGCTCCGCCTCGGTATGCCGCTCCAAGTGGATGCGACGCTTTCCTATGCAAAGTGCGGCGGATTGCTCCGCGGCTGTGAGACCATTAGGGTGGAGCGCGCTGATGTGAGCGTGGATTCCCCCTACAACACCTACCAGCGGCTCGGCTGGACCCCGACCCCCATTGCGAACCCGGGCGCGGTCGCTATCCGTGCGGCGCTTTCTCCCGCCGTGAGTCCCTACCTTTACTACCTCTCGGCACGCGGCAGCGGCACCACTTACTTCTCGCGCACTCTGGAGGAGCACAACGCGAAACGCGCGCGATACCTCTAGAACACGCACAACTAACAACTAATAACTAACAACTTATAACCTATGGTTTTGCTATCAGCTATGTATTATTCGTCAGTTGTTGGTTGTCAGTTGTAAGTTATTTGTTTAGCTATGACGTACCAGCCCAAAATATTTTCGTCCTTTAAGGGACACCTCTACCCCCAGCCGAACTTGATTGAGCTCCAGCTTGATTCCTATCGCTGGTTCATTGAGCGGGGTTTACGGGAGCTCTTTAATGAGATCTCGCCTATCAGTGACCACACGGGGAAAGAGCTTGAGCTCCACTTCTTGGGCTACCAGTTCGATCCGCCGAAGTATAGTGAGGAGCAGACGAAGGAAAAAGACCTGACCTACGAGGCGGCGCTCCGGGCGCATCTCCAGCTCACCAACCGCGTGACGAAAGAGCATATTGAACAGGAGGTGTACCTCGGCGATTTTCCCCTCATGACGGATCGGGGAACCTTCATCATCAACGGTGTGGAGCGGGTGGTCATTTCCCAGCTGGTCCGCTCGGCTGGGGTGTATTTCACCGGTTCCGTGTCCCGAGGCAGGAAGCTCTTTGGAGCGAAGGTGATTCCGAACCGCGGTGCGTGGCTGGAGTTTGAAACGGAGGCTGACGGATTTATCGGGGTAAAGATTGATCGGAAGCGCAAGGCGCCGGTGACGAAGCTCCTGCGCGTGTTCGGGTACCAATCCAACGATGAGATCCTGAACGTGTTCCGCGACGTGGATACCGGGGAGGTTCGCCACATGGAAGCCACACTCAAGAAGGATACGGCGCAGACGGCTGAGGAATCGTACCTCGGCATCCATCAGCGGCTGCGGCCCGGCGATCTCGCCACCGCGGAGAACGCAAAGGCGCTCGTTGAGGGTCTCTTCTTCCGGTTCGATCGCTATGATCTCTCGCGTGTTGGGCGGTTCAAATTCAACCGGCGGCTGGGGCTTGAGAAGCAGCCGACGCAGGGAATTTTGGATAAGGAAGACCTGACCGCGCTTCTCAAGGAGATCATCCGTTTGAACAACGACCCGGCGGCGGAGCCGGATGACATTGATCACCTCGGCAATCGCCGCATCCGCGCGGTGGGCGAGCTTGTGCAGTCGCGCCTCCGGGTGGGGTTTGCGCGCCTCCGGCGGGGTGTCCAAGACCGCATGTCCACGCTGGACCGCAAAGCGCTCCAGCCGGTGCAGCTCGTGAACTACAAGCTTTTAACCGCCGTGGTGCGCGATTTTTTCTCCTCCTCCCAACTCTCGCAGTTTATGGATCAAACGAACCCCTTGGCGGAGCTCGAGCACAAACGTACGCTCTCCACCATGGGCCCCGGTGGTCTCACCCGCGAGCGCGCGGGCTTCGAGGTGCGCGACGTGCACCCTTCCTACTACGGCCGCATCTGTCCCATCCAGACGCCGGAGGGCGCGAACATCGGTCTCGTGAGCAAACTTTCCAATTACGCGCGCATCAACGAGTTTGGATTTTTAGAAACCCCCTATTTCAAGGTGGCGCGGGGGAAGGTAACCGACGAGGTGGCGTGGCTGGACGCTTTCGAAGAGCAGCGCCGTAACATCGCCCAGGCGGATGTGGCTGTGAATGCAAAAGGCGAATTTGCCGACGCGACGGTGGTGGTGCGGGTGAAAGGCGTGCCGGGTACTTGCCCCCGCGAGGAAGTGGAGTTTGTGGATGTCTCGCCGAATCAGCTGGTTTCGGTGGCTACCTCTCTCATTCCTTTTCTTGAGCATGACGACGCGAACCGGGCCCTCATGGGTTCTAACATGCAGCGGCAGGCGGTGCCCGTGGTGCGCGCGAGCGCGCCGCTCGTGGGCACCGGGCAGGAAGTGCAGGCTGCACTTGATTCCAAACAGCTTCTCATGGCGGGAGAGGACGGCGTGGTCACCGAAGTGGATGCGCGGATGATTGTGGTGAAGGGCGCGCGCGGTTCCGTGGAATATCCCGTCATAAAATTCAGACGTTCCAATCAGTCCACGTGCATTTCGCAGCGGCCCGTGGTGGGGGTCGGTGACAAGGTAAAGAAGGGAACGATGCTCGCGGACGGCCCCGCGACCGACCGAGGGGTGCTCGCGCTGGGACAGAATCTTCTTGTGGCGTTCCTCCCGTGGCGCGGCGGGAACTTTGAAGATGCAATCGTGCTCTCCGAGCGCGTGGCGCGTGAAGATCTCTTCACCTCCATTCACATAGAGACGTTCATCTGCTCGATGCGGGACACAAAACTGGGGCCGGAGCTTACCACCCCTGATATTCCCAATGTGGCGGAGGAAAAGTTGCGGAACCTTGACGAGGAAGGCATCGTCCGCATCGGAGCGGAGGTGCGAACCGGCGATATCCTCGTTGGGAAGATCTCTCCGAAAGGAGAATCAGAGCTCTCCTCCGAGGAACGGTTGTTGCGGGCTATTTTCGGGGAGAAGGCGCGCGACGTAAAAGATTCTTCGCTTACGCTCCCGCACGGGAAGCAGGGCCGCGTCATCAGCATTAAGGTATTTTCGCGCGAGAAGGGTGACAAGCTGGAACCCGGCATCATCAAAAAGATCCAGGTGGAGGTGGCCCAGCTCCGGAAAGTGCGCGCGGGTGACAAGCTCGCCGGCCGGCACGGGAACAAAGGGGTCATCTCCATGATCCGCCCCGTGGAGGATATGCCGCATCTCGCCGATGGAACACCGATGGACATCGTGCTGAACCCTTTGGGGGTTGCCTCCCGCATGAACCTAGGACAGATTCTTGAGACCCACCTCGGTTTCGCGGCGCACCGCCTAGGATACCGCGCGGTGGTGCCGAACTTCGTGGGGGCGGGGGAGGAGGACATCGCCAGGGAGCTTAAGGCCGCTGGACTTCCAGAGACCGGCAAGGTGACGCTCTATGATGGGGTGACGGGGACCGTGTTCCGCGAGCCGGTGACCGTGGGCTACATTTACATAATGAAACTCAATCACCTCGTGGAGGATAAGATTCACATGCGCTCCACAGGGCCGTACTCCCTCATCACCCAGCAGCCCCTCGGGGGCAAGGCGCAGCTCGGCGGCCAGCGGTTCGGGGAGATGGAGGTATGGGCGCTCGAGGGGTACGGCGCGGCCCACACGCTCCAGGAGATGCTCACCATCAAGTCCGACGATGTGCTTGGGCGCTCGGCGGCGTTCGAGTCCATCATCCGCGGGAGCGATATCCGAAAACCCAGCGTCCCCGCGTCGTTTAACGTGCTCGTCTCGGAATTGAAATCGCTGGGGCTCAGCGTGGGGTATGAGACTGAGGGAGGCGCTGATGTAAAAGAGGGCGAACGGTCTGGGGAATGATATAGCTACGAAAAAGGCTACGAAATACCGGAAAGCTACGAAATACGAAATAATACGAATATACGAAAGGATAAAAAAAATTGATGTTTTCGTATATTCGTACCAAAATTCGTAATTCGTAGAGAAAAACATGGATACCCGCGGATTTAACCTGAAGAGCGTATGGATCAAGCTCGCGTCCCCCGAAGAGATTGTGGGGTGGTCGCACGGTGAGGTGACAAAACCGGAGACGCTGAACTATCGCACCCAGCGGCCGGAGAAGGACGGCCTCTTCTCCGAGCGCATCTTTGGCCCCACCAAGGACTACGAGTGTTACTGCGGCAAGTATAAGAAAGTGCGCTACAAGGGTGTGGTGTGCGAGAAGTGCGGCGTGGAGGTGACGCGGGCGGCGGTGCGTCGCGAGCGCATGGGGCACATCACGCTCGCCGCGCCGGTGACCCATGTCTGGTTTCTCCGCACAGTGCCATCCCGCCTGGGGCTCCTCCTGGACATCCCGGTATCAAAACTTGAGAAGGTGATCTACTACGCCGCCTACGTGGTAACCAAGGTGAATGCGGAGAATCGCGCGCGCGCCGCTACGGCGCTCGCCAAGGAGGTAAAGACGCTCCGTAAGGAGGCGGCGGCGAACGTGGAGGCGGCGGGCGAAAAAGCGCAACGGCTCCGCGCCGTGTTGGACGAGCTCCGGGTGGGGCTCATCCTCTCGGAGACCGACTACTACTCGCTCGCGGAACGCTTCGGCGACGTATTTGAGGCGGACCGCGGTGCCGGAGCCATCCGCGCCATCCTTGAGCAAATGGATTTAAGGGCGCTCATAAAGCAACTCAAGAATGACCTTGGGGTTGTGAAGGATGAAACCCGCACGAAGCGGATTCTTCGGCGCATCAAGGTGGCGAAGGCGATGGTACGCTCCGGCGTGCGCCCCGAGTGGATGGTAATAACGATGCTCCCAATCCTCCCGCCGGACCTCCGCCCTATGGTGGCTCTGGACGGCGGCCGCTATGCCACCGCGGACCTGAATGATCTCTACCGGCGCGTCATTAATCGCAACAATCGTCTGAAGAAGCTCATGGAGCTTAGATCCCCCGAGGTCATCATCACGAACGAGAAGCGCATGCTGCAGGAGGCGGTGGATTCACTCGTTGATAACTCCGCGCGCCTCGGCTCGCAGATTCTCTCCACGCGCCGCCGCCCATTGCGCTCGCTCGCGGACATCCTCAAAGGGAAGCAGGGCAGGTTCCGGCAGAACCTCCTCGGGAAGCGTGTGGATTACTCCGGCCGCTCCGTGATCGTGGTGGGTCCCGAGCTCTCCTTGAACGAGTGCGGGCTCCCCAAGACGCTCGCCTTGGAGCTCTTCCGCCACTTCGTTATCAATAAAATTATTGACCGCGGCTTCGCCTACAACATCAAACAGGCGAACCGTTTCATTGAACAGGGATCGCCCGAGGTGCTCGCCATCTTAGAGGAGGTGATAGAGAAAAAGAAGGTGCTTCTGAACCGCGCCCCGACGCTCCACCGGCTTGGCATTCAAGCGTTCAACCCAGTTCTCATAGAGGACCTCGCCATTCAGATCCCTCCCCTGGTCTGCGCCGCATTCAATGCTGACTTTGACGGTGACCAGATGGCGGTGCATCTCCCCCTCACACTTGAGGCGCAGTACGAGGCGGTGGAGCTCATGGATGCCAGCAAGAACCTTCTGAAGCCGGCGAACGGCGAACCTATTGTCACACCCACGCAGGACGTGGTGCTCGGCTGCTACTTCTTGACCCGCGAGGTGCCGGGCGCGAAAGGCGAGGGAAAGATGTTCGGGAGCCGCGCGGAAGTGGAACTTGCATATGAATCGGGTGTCATAGATATCAACGCGAAGATAACGCTTCGGGAGGGGAAAGAACGTCTTGAAACCACCTGCGGGCGCATCATCTTTAACCGCGTGCTCCCCGAAGGGTTCGGTTTTGTGAACGAGCATTTGGGGAAGAAGCTTCTCTCAAAGCTCGCGGCGCGCCTCATTGAACAATACGACATCGCATCTACCTACAAGTACCTCGATCGCATCAAGAACCTCGGATTTGAATACGCGACCGTTTCCTCCGTCACGTGGGGGATGGCCGATACCTTGGTTCCCGCCGAAAAGCCGAGAATCATTGCGGAGGGCGAGAAGCGGGCGGCGCTCGTTGAATCCCAGTACGGCGAGGGTCTTTTGACCGACGAGGAGCGCCGTGAAAAGGTGATCTGGGTGTGGACCGAGGTGCGCGATGAGATTGCAAAGCTCGTGCCCAAAACGCTCGATTCCAAGAACCCAATATATACGATCATTGATTCCGGCGCCCGCGGCAGCTGGGCGCAGCCGCTCCAAATGATGGGTATGAAGGGAATGGTGCAAGATACGCGCGGCGAGGTCATTGAGCTTCCCGTGAAGTCCTCCTACAAGGATGGCCTCTCGGTCTTGGAGTATTTTATCTCCACGCACGGCGCTCGTAAGGGTTCCACCGACACCGCTTTAAAGACCGCGTCCGCGGGGTACCTTACGCGTCGGCTCGTGGATGTGGCGCAGGACCTCGTGGTCCGCGAGGTAGATTGCAAGTCCGAGGAAGGCGTTACGATAGTGCGAAAGGAAGGGGAAGAGTTCAGCTACGCGTTCAGGGATCGGCTTTACTCCCGCACGAGCGTGGAGGACATTCGTATCGATCGGAAGCTCGTCGTGCGGGCGGGGGAGGTCATCACCCGTGCCTCGGCGAAGATGATACAGGATTCGAAGGTAGAGTCAGTGAAGGTGCGCTCGCCCATCACCTGCAGGGCTGTGAACGGTATCTGCGCCGCCTGCTACGGATTTGATTTGAGCAAGAACCGTGTGGTGGAGGTGGGGGAGGCGGTGGGGATTGTGGCGGCGCAGTCCATTGGTGAGCCGGGTACCCAGCTCACCCTCCGTACCTTCCACGCGGGGGGCGTTGCCGGGGTGGACATCACGCACGGTTTACCTCGCGTTGAGGAGATTTTTGAGGCGCGCCCGCCCCGCGGGAAGGCGTCGCTTGTGAAGGCCGACGGCACCGTGGTGAGCGTTGAGGAACGCGGGCTCGCGCGCATAGTGAAGGTAAAACCGACGGTTCTCAGGGGGAAGAAAACGAAGAAGGCGACGGATGAATACCTTCTCCCCACCGGCGCCACTCTCTTTGTGAAGGAGGGCGATAAGGTGAAGAAAGGCGACGTGCTCTCCGAAGGATCGCTGGACTTGCGGGAACTTCTCGTCTATCGCGGCTTGGATGCCTTGGAGCACTATATTGTGAACGAGGTGCAGAGCATCTACGTGTCCCAGGGCGCCGCCATCAACGACAAGCACATTGAGGTTATTGTCCGGCAGATGCTCTCCCGCGTGGTGGTGCGCGAGGCGGGCGATACTGAATTTATGCCGGGCGACGTGGTAGATCGTTGGGAATTCGTGCGGGTGAACCGCGAGATGCGGCGTCTCAAGAAAACGCCCGCGAAGGCGGTTTTGAAGGTGATGGGAATCACGCGCGTCGCGCTGGACTCCCCGAGTTTCCTCTCCGCCGCGTCGTTCCAGGAAACGAGCCGCGTGCTCGTGGGAGCGGCGATAGAGGGTCGTGTGGACCCGCTCCGCGGTTTGAAGGAAAACGTCATTATCGGGAAGCTTATCCCCGCCGGCACCGGTTACCGCGGAATACCCGCCAGTGCCATTGAGGCGATGCGGCCGAAGCGCGAGGAACCGCCAGCGGATGAAGAGGGGACGGGAACACCTCCTGGTGAAGCGCCCAACGCGCCGAACAGTTGATCCCGTTAGAAGTAAGCCGCCCCGAGGTGGCTGCCGCCACTCCGACTTTGGTCGGAGGGCGGACTTCTAACGGGATGCAAAAGATGAGATACATCGGTGACACTTCGGTGTTGCCCGATGACCTTCTCAAGACGACTCAATAACCGGGGCAAAACGAGGTACGCTGGGTGCATGATGCCCACCTCACTCGTTCTGCCGG
>PCRZ01000024.1:0-2345 GCA_002772205.1 Candidatus Jorgensenbacteria bacterium CG23_combo_of_CG06-09_8_20_14_all_54_14
CAGCGTCCCCATAATCAGCATAAATCAGCGTCCCCATAATCAGCATAAATCAGCGTCCCCATAATCAGCATAAATCAGCGTCTATGGAATTAAAAACATTAACAATCGCCGGTGTGCGGCAGGGACTTTTAGAGAAGCGGTTCTCTGCTGCGGAGCTCACCGAGGAATTTCTCGGGTGGGCCGAGGTACACGATCGCGACATTGGCGCGTTTCTTTCGCTTGACAGGGAAGGCGCTCTCGCCAAGGCGAAAGCGGTTGATGAGATGATCGCGACCGGCGCGCAGCTCCCGCCCCTCGCGGGCATCCCCATCGCGCTCAAGGACAACATTTTAGTAGAGGGAATAAAGACCACCGCGGCATCAAAGATATTAGAAAATTACGTCGCGAGCTATGACGCAACGGTGGTGGCGAAACTTAAGGAGGCGGGAGCAATCATTATCGGGAAAACCAACCTGGACGAGTTTGCGATGGGGTCCTCTACCGAGAACTCCGCGTTCGGGGTGACCAAAAACCCCTACGATATCACGCGCGTCGCGGGAGGTTCCTCGGGCGGCTCGGCGGCCGCGGTGGCGGCAGGGATGGCGGTCGCGGCGCTCGGGAGCGACACGAGCGGTTCCATCTGTCTTCCCGCCGCTTTTTGCGGGGTGGTAGGGCTTCGCCCGACCTACGGCTCGGTCTCGCGCTCCGGCCTCATTGCGATGGCGTCCAGCTTGGATCAGATCGGCCCCCTCACGAAAACGGTGGCGGATGCGCGGATACTCTTTGAGTCAATACGAGGCGAAGATCCTTTAGATGCGACGAGCGTTCCAGGCAAATCGTTCAAAACACTTTCTCCGGATGAGGTTCGGGCGCTCCGCATAGGCATCCCCAAAGAATATTTCACCGCGGGACTTGACGGCGCGGTCACGCGCGGTATGGAGACGGTGATTGAAAAACTGAAATGGCTCGGGCTCGTGATGAAGCCGATCTCCCTCCCCCACACCAGGTATGCGCTCTCGGTCTATTACATCATTATGCCGGCGGAGGTGTCGGCGAACCTCGCACGATTTGACGGCATACGGTACGGGAGAACCCACAACCCACAACCCACAACCCACAACCTACAGGATGTTTATTTTAAAACGAGAGGTGAGGGATTCGGTGCGGAGGTGCGGCGGCGCATCCTCCTCGGTACCTACGTGCTTTCAGCCGGCTATTACGACGCTTACTACGCGAAGGCCCAGAAGGTGCGGGCGCTCATCGCGCGTGATTTTGATGAGGCGTTCAAATCGGTGGACGTGATTTTGGCGCCCGTAACCCCAACGCCGGCGTTCAAAATAGGAGAGAAAATTTTGGATCCGCTCGCCATGTACCTCTCCGATGTTTTTACGACGCAGACGAACCTCGCAGGGATTCCCGCGCTCTCAATGCCGGTGGACGGCTACCGCGCGGAGCGCAAGGAACTGCCGGTGGGATTCCAGCTCATCGGGAAGCGGTTCCGCGACGATGAGGTGCTCGCGGTGGGGGAGTTTTACGAACGCGCTGTCTGATCTTCTTTGAGAATCGCCTCTGCGCGCGCGAGATCTTCCGGCGTGCCGATGGGGATCCAGAACTTTGTCTCTACCACGGCGATAGAATACTCCCGCGCCATTTGAGCAAGAGCGGTCGCGAGGTAGAACTCACCGTTTAAGGGGTGCGGTGTCGGTTGGTAGCGGAAAATATCGCAGGTGAGAGCGTATGCGCTGGTGGTAACAAGGTTGGAATGCGGCACCTTTGGTTTCTCAACGATCTCTTCCACGGTGCCGTCGGCGTTCAAAGTGATGACCCCGAATCGTTCGGGGTGCGCTACGCGCGATGCAACGATAGCGGGGGGACGGGAGAGACATTTAGCAATGGAGGCGCGGTCTATGAGATCGTCCGCGAAGAAAAGTCCGAACGGCTCGTCAGGCGCGAGGAACGGTTTTGCGAGTTCGAGGGCGCGGTAATTGCCGGTCCGCTCGTTCTGGGTCACATAATGCACGGCGTGCCCAAGAAACTCATTGCCGCAGTAATTTTTGATCTGGTCTCCGCGGTAGCCCACCACAATGATGAGTTCGCTGACGGTCGGCGGCAGCGCTTCCACGATGTGTTTGAGGAGCGGTTTCCCGGCGAGGTGGAGGAGCGGCTTAGGCGTTGTGAGGGTGAGAGGCCGCATGCGGACCCCCTCACCGGCGGCCAAGATGACGGCTTTCATATAGCAGACGCTGATTGATGCTGATTTTTGAGCGCGGATTTATGCGGATTATTGGATGCTGATTGATGCTGATTTTTGAGCGCGGATTTATGCTGATTATGAAGTCGCTGATTAATGCTGATAAAGAAAACGC
>PCRZ01000024.1:2363-2443 GCA_002772205.1 Candidatus Jorgensenbacteria bacterium CG23_combo_of_CG06-09_8_20_14_all_54_14
GATAAAGAAAACGCGGATCTATGCGGATTATTGGATGCTGATTGATGCTGATTTTTGAGCGCGGATTTATGCGGATATGG
>PCRZ01000024.1:2466-10410 GCA_002772205.1 Candidatus Jorgensenbacteria bacterium CG23_combo_of_CG06-09_8_20_14_all_54_14
CCGCCTCCGCTTGGAACTACGGCGGACAGGCGTGATTCTGCACAAAGCGGACCCGACGGGATTTGAACCCGTGATCTTCTCCGTGACAAGGAGACGTGTTTCCAGGCTACACTACGGGTCCGCTTTGTGCGGGACAGGCAGGGGGCATCTGCTGATGTATGTTAATGGAACGTGCGTGCCCCGTGCCATCCGAGTTGTGCGAGGATTGGTACGGGGTTAACCGGGCTACACCACGGCTGCAAGCGACTCCATCGTATCAATTCCGCTTGATTACCACAAGCGGCTTCAGTTTTTCTATCACCTCTTCCAAGATCTGCTCTTCCACCCGGCCTTCTTCAACCACACGGGGCTGCTCTTGGATTCGGCGGGAGGCCGCGTGTATTGTTTTCCTATCGCCGACATAGAGAACAACATGCCCGATGCCTTGAGGAAATTGCGTGTTGTAAAACCCTCTCGTGCCGCGGAAAAAGAGAAGATCACCCGGCTCCATGTTTTTGGAGTTAACTGCCTCGCCGCAGTCGGCCTGAAGGATAGTGCTTCGCGGCAACTCAATCCCAATCTGTCCGAAGAGGTATTGTGTGAATGACGAACAGTCAAAATAATCCGGCGCCTCTTCCGGCGTGGCGCCGTATTTGTAGGGGCGGCCAATGAGTCCTCGTGCGGTCGCGACAAGTTTTGTCTTTTGCGTTTCAGTCATCTGGTGGCTGGGGTGAGAATCGGACTCACAACCTGACGCTTATGAAACGTCTGCTCTACCATTGAGCTACCCAGCCGCAAACAGAAATAGGATAGCCCGTGGTGTTTCAAACGGCAAGTTATTGCTTTGAGTAAAATGCAGGTGGTATACTGATTTTGCGGGGTAGTGTAACGGCTGCACGTGAGGCCCATAACCTCAAGGCTAGCGGGTTCGACTCCCGCCCCCGCAACACGAATTTCGTTCAAATTTTCAAATTGAAAATGCAGAAAATTTGAGCAGGAAATTCAGTATCCCGCCAGCGGCGGGACAATAACGAAATTTTTTGAAACATGAGGGACATCGGAAAATTGAAGGAGGAAGCCATCCGAGCACTACGGGGAGCGGCCGACGCCGAAGCGCTTGAGGGAGTCCGGGTGAAATATCTGGGACGGAAAGGCGAGCTCACGGGGCTCCTCCGGGCTCTCAAAGACCTGCCCGTCGCCGAGCGGAAGCGAATCGGTCCCGCGGCGAATGTGCTGCGGCGCGAGCTTGAATCTCTCGTAGACAGCAAGAAGGCGGAACTGGGGGGCAATGAGGGAAACAGAGTTCATCTTGACGTGACGAAGCCGGGAGAGAAGCTCCGCCGCGGCCACCTCCATCCCTTGACCAGGATTGACAAGGATATCCGCGACATTTTCCGCTCCATGAATTTCTCCGTGGTGGAAGGTCCGGAGGTGGAAACGGCTTATTACAATTTTGACGCGCTGAACATTCCACCCGACCATCCCGCACGGGATATGTGGGATACACTTTGGTTGCAGAGCAACCAAAAAAATTCGAAATTCGAAATTCGAAATTCGAAATTTCTCAACAAAAGCCAGCAGCTTTTGTTGAGGACCCACACCTCCCCGGTACAGGTGCGCTATATGGAAACGCACGAGCCGCCGTTCCAGATCGTGGTGCCGGGCCGCGTGTTCCGCTACGAGGCGACCGACGCGTCTCACGAAATCAACTTCTACCAGCTGGAGGGGCTCATGGTGGGTGAGGACGTCTCGCTCGCCAATTTCAAGTTCGTGGTGGAGGAGTTTTTCCGGAAGCTCTTCGGGAAGGGTCTGGAGTTCCGCTTCCGGCCCGGCTACTTCCCGTTCGTGGAACCGGGGCTTGAGGTGGATATTAAATTGACTCGCGACCAACGACAAACAACGAACGACAGTCGTCAGTCGTCAGTCGTCAGTCGTCAGTCGGACTGGCTTGAGGTGATGGGGGCGGGGATGGTCCACCGGAACGTGTTTGACGCGGTGCACTACAACCCCGACGCGGTCCATGGATTCGCCTTCGGGATGGGCATTGACCGGCTCGCCATGATCAAATACAAGGTTCCCGACATCCGCCTGTTCTACAACGGTGACCTTAGGTTCATCAGACAGTTCTAAGATTATGGAACAGCTGGATAAAAAAATTGAGAATTTGGAGGATAGAATGACAAGTTTCAGAAATGAAATAAAGGAAATCATGAGAGAAGAAAGAGAAACTAAGAAAACCGCCTACTTCTCCTCTTTTCCTGAATCCGAGTTGAAGGTTGACGATTTATCGATTGAGGACATGGAAATTTGGGAGAAGGTAAAGGATGGAACCATTTCCCAAGAAGATTTCCATAGTTATCAGGAGAAAACGGTCGGTTTCGGAGAAAATATGGGGATTGGTGCTTCGCCAAGCCAAAAAGATTTTTTCGCCTTTATCACTAATAAGGCCACCCCGATTCTTCGACGAGGAATGGGAAGAGGCAACCTGAAAACATGAATCCCGTTAGAGATAGGTTGCCGCGGGCAACCGTAAAAACAGCTGCTTTTTCACTATCAATCGATTTTTTCACCTTCTTGACTATTAATAAGTCGCATAATCAATAACTTTAGTTATCTCTAACGGGATGAAATTTTCCTACTCGCTCATAAAAACGATGGTGCCGAAGCTCCCCGCCAAGACGCGGTGCGTGGATGCGCTCACCATGCACGCCTTTGAGGCGGAGGACGGTTCGATGGACGCCTTTGAGGCAGCGCCCCCGCCGAACCGCTACTCCGATGCGGCATCCCACGTGGGAATCGCCCGCGAGCTTGCGGCTATTTTCAATCTCCCGCTCAAGGCGCCGGCGGGGATGCCCTTGCCTAAGGAAAGGAATGGGGGCGCGCATTTTGCCGTGCGTGTGGAAGATCCCGGACGGTGCCCGCGCTACACCGCCCGC
Source organism: Candidatus Jorgensenbacteria bacterium CG23_combo_of_CG06-09_8_20_14_all_54_14 (assembly GCA_002772205.1). Classification (GTDB taxonomy): domain Bacteria; phylum Patescibacteriota; class Minisyncoccia; order UBA6257; family GWB1-50-10; genus 20-14-all-54-14. The sequence goes on from PCRZ01000024.1 coordinate 5,382, forward strand.
TACTTTGAGGGGATAAAGGTGAAGCCGTCCCCGGCGTGGATGCAGCAGGCGCTCATCTCCTGCGGTCTCCGCCCCATCGTGAACGTGGTGGATATCATGAACTTCGTGATGCTGGAGATGGGGCAGCCGCTCCACGCATTTGATTACGACAAACTGTCGGGGAGCGCGCCAAAGCGCATTTTCATCAGGCGCGCGAAGCGGGGCGAACCCCTTGTCACCATTGACGGCGGCCGGTATGAGCTTGATCCGGAGATGCTTGTCATCGCGGATGAGCGCGGGCCGCTTGCCCTCGCTGGGGTGAAGGGCGGTAAGGACTCGGAGGTGGACGGGAAGACAGCGCGCCTCATCGTGGAGGCGGCGAATTTTGAGAACACCGGCATCTACCGCACATCAAAACGGCTGAATTTAGCGACAGATGCCTCCACGCGTTTCTCGCATGCCATTGCTCCCGCGCTCGCCGAAGCGGGGATGGTGCGTGCGGCCGAACTCCTCGTCGCGCTTGCGGGTGCGCGCCCCGGCGAATGTTTTGACTCGCAAAGGAAAGCACCGCCGCGGCGGCTGCTCAAGTTCGACATCGCACAATTTAGCCGGCTCATCGGGACCGCCGTTACGCGCGAGAGGGCTGCGGAACTGCTCCGCCGCCTCGGATTTCAGGAAACAAAAAGAGATGTGTGGGAGGTGCCGCCATTCCGCATGGACATCGCCACACACGAGGATCTCGCCGAGGAAGTGGTGCGGCTCATGGGTTTGAACGCGCTCCGCGCGGCGCCGCCGCGGGTGGTGCTTGGTGTGGCGGAGGAGGACGAGATGATTCGCGAGAAGGAACGGGTGCGGCGGGTGCTCTCTGGGCTGGGTGTGGATGAGGTGTATCTCCACAGCATGATTTCCCGGGAGGAAGCGGGAGGCGCGGTGGACAGCGCCGTACAGATTGAAAACCCCCCCAGCAGCGAGTTTGCGTACCTGCGCCCCTCGCTCCTCCCTGGCCTTCGCCGAAGCGCAGGCGAGAACCTTAAATATTTCAGCCACCTTCGTCTTTTTGAGATAGGGAAAGTGTTCGGGCGCGATCGGAAAGGGAAAATAGTTGAGGAGACAAAACTCGGCATTGTGGTGGCTGGGCAGGAACGTGATGTGTTTTTTACCCTCAAGGGGATCATCACGTCGGCGTGCAAAGGCATGGGGCTCGTAGATTTTCGGATGGTCCCTCTAAAAAAACTGCCTCCGGCGCCTGGGTACAGTTCAACGGTTCTCCAAGCGCTCTCTCTTGAGAGCGATGGAAAGGAAATAGGATTTTTAGGGCTAGACCCAAAACCGTTTAAGCAGGGGCACGCCGCAGTCGCGGAGATTGATTTTGGCGCATTGGTTGAGCTGGCGGAAGGTGAGGCCGAATACAGGCCGCTCTCGCGCTACCCGTCGGTCATGCGCGATGTCTCGGTAGTCGTAGGAGTTGATGCGAAGGTGGGCGACATGATGCAGGAAATGCAGCTTGCGAACCAAAAGCTCATCTGCGACGTGGATCTGATTGACGAGTACACCAAACCCTTGTGGAAGGAGAAGCAGGGGCTCACGTTCCGCATCGTGTTCCAGGCGGATGACCGCACGCTCTCCACGGCGGAGGTGGATGCGGAGATGAAGAAAATTGTTGCGTTGCTCAAGCGGAAGTTTAGCATCTCCGTTCGCTGAAGCGTGAAGCGCTGAAGTCCGTAGAGTAGTCTCAAGTCCGTAGAATAATCTCATTAGAGAATAATCTCATTAGAATAATCTCATTTTCCCCAGTTACAAAGCCATGGCGTAATAACTGGGGAAAACCGCAAAAAAAACCACGCCGGTGAGGGCGTGGCAGTTCATTTTATTTCCTTTCATTTTCTTATTTCCCCAGTTACAAAGCCATGGCGTAATAACTGGGGAAAACCGCGAAAACTTTTAAGAGGTCTTTATTGCTCCCAGCGTATTATTACTCCCAATGTACGCGCGCCTCAAACGCGGCGAGGCGCGCGCTAAGCGTTGGGTAGTTCTTGAGAGCTGGGTCGGGCTCCAGAATTTCTACCGCGGCGTCGCGGGCACGCTTCACGAGCTCCGGGTTTTGGATTGCCTTCATGGCGAGGTCCGGCATCCCTGACTGCGTTTCTCCCAGGAACTCTCCCGGTCCCCGTATTTTCAAATCCTTCTCCGCGAGTTCAAATCCATTTTTCGCTTCCACGATGGACTTCAATCGCTGTTGTGCCGCTTTCCCTGTGGCTTCGGTGAAGAGAAAACAGAAGGACTGGTGGGCGCCGCGCCCCACGCGCCCGCGGAACTGGTAGAGCTGGGCGAGACCGAAGCGCTCCGCGCTCTCGATCATCATTATTGAGGCGTTTTGTACATCAACGCCCACCTCCACCACCGAGGTGGAGACGAGGATATCAATTTTGCCGTCCGCGAAATCCCTCATAACCTTCTCCTTGGTAGGTTTCCCGCCGGTGGCGCTTTTGTTTTTAGTGAGCATCCGCCCGTGAAGCATTGCCACACGAAGGTCGGGGAATATTTTTTTTGACAGTTTCTCATATTCTTCCGTGACGTTTTTCATTTCGAGTGTCCGGAGCGCGTACGTCGTTAGTTGTTGGTCGTTAGTCGTTCGTTCTATTCTCGGGCATATCACGAACACCTGTCGCCCCTTGTGTACCTGCTCGCGGATGAACTGGTATGCCTTTGCGCGGTGTTCTGGGGCTACCACCTTCGTGATGATGGGTTTCCGATCCTTTGGGAGTTCGGTGATGAGTGAGAGATCCAGATCGCCGAAGACGGTGAGGGAGAGCGTGCGCGGAATCGGGGTGGCGGACATGCTTAAGAAGTGAGGGATAAACGATGACGATGACAATGACGATGACAATGACGGCGTTTTTCTGTCATAGTCATAGTTATGGTCATCGTGACGCGCGATGAGCGCGGCGCGTTGCTTTACACCGAACCGGTGCTGTTCGTCCACCACGATGAACGCGAGCGCGGGGAACGTGACCGTTTTTTGGATGAGTGCGTGCGTGCCGATGGCGATGGCGACCCTCCCGCCCGCAATGGCCTTTTGGAGTTCTGTTTTTTTCATCTCCGTTTGAAGCCCGCGGCCGTAGGAGACGCGCGCCTCGCTCCCAGTAAGGAGTGCCACGCCGCCCTCTCCGCCGGAGGCGCCTGCCCGTCCGTCAAGCGGGGACTCGCCTTTGGCGGGAAATTCGCCGAAGAGCTTCAGCAGTGTCTGATAATGTTGGCGCGCGAGTATCTCGGTCGGTGCCATGAAGGCGGTCTGGTAGCCGGCGCGCGCCGCTTCGATTGCGGCAATTGCGGCCACCACGGTTTTTCCCGACCCCACGTCGCCTTGGAGGAGCCGGTTCATGGGGTGGGGTTTCGCGAGGTTCTGGAGAATTTCCCATAGCGCCGCCTTCTGTGAAAAGGTGAGCGTGAAGGGGAGCTCCGCGATGAGTTTTTTCACATGTGGTATATCGGTGGCGATCACGGGGGCATGCTCCTTGGCGAGGCGGAGGCGCTCGCGGAGATTCCGGAGCTGGAGGAAGAAGAGGTCCTCAAATGCGAAGCGTTTCTTGGCGGCGAGCGCGTCAGCGATGTCGTTAGGGAAGTGGACATTGTGGAGGGCGGCGTTGATTTCCGGGAACCCTTCGCGGCGGAGGATTGCGTCGGGGATCGGTTCCTCCGCCCGCACCTCGTCCAAGAGCGGTTTTATGAGGTAGCGGATGCCTTTGGAGGTGAGGCCGCGCGTCTCGGGGTATACCGGCACGATGCGCCCCGTATGTATTGGCGACACTGATTCACGCAGATTTTCACGCAGATTTTCGCTGATGTCATCCGCGTCAATCTGCTCATCATTCCGCGTTAATCCGTGTTTGATAAGTTCGTACGTTGGGTTCGATAGGTACAGCTCCCCGTCTTTGCTCGCGCTCACCTTGCCGGCGAAGCTGGCCAAGCGCCCCGGCTGGAGGACGTTTCTGATGTACGGCTGATTGAACCACACCGCGCGGATGGAGCCGGAGTCGTCCGAGATAACCGCCTCCACTAAAAACAAGTGCCGCCGCCACGTGCGGCGGCCGCTTATGTCCTTTATCTCACCCTGCACGGTGGCCTCCTGGCCGGGGATGAGATCAGTAATTTTATAAATTTGGGAGAAATCCTCGTAGCGGGTGGGGAAGTGGCGGAGAAGCTCGCCGACGGTCTCAATGCCCAGCCGCTTGAGTTTCAGGAGGAACCGCGGCGGGATTCCGTGAATTTCCGAAAGCGGGGTTTCCGGTGTGACCGTAGCCATAAACGGCGCATATTATACCCCGTTAGAAGTGATTTTTCAACGGAAAGTTGTTAACTGATTCATTCTCTACACATCCGTTCGAAATTTTTCAGGAGGGTGCACCAAAACTTCTAACGGGGTATAGCCGATTTTTGAGTTTTTTTCTACCGTGTCCGCCCGGAAGGACTTGAACCTTCAACCTTGGGATTAAGAGTCCCCTGCTCTGCCAATTGAGCTACGGGCGGATGTCCAGATTTTAAGAGGTTATTCAGCGGATTTTAAAGCGAACACCAAATGCATTCTATGATAGACAGGAAAATAAATCAAACAAAATTCCCTACGATTTGGTCGCCGAGCTCGCCAAAAGAGGGCGGATAAACTCCGCGAGGCGAGCCAAAACCTTTTACTTTTTTCTAGTGCAGTATTCTTGAATTAGTCCGAACCCCAGTAGTAAAGTAAGGATTACTACGGGGCACGGCGCATTTTGCTCCGACCGCGGTCGCAGGCAGGGAAATCTCCCCGCCTGTCTGCGTGCGTCTGCCTGTGCGTACACGCAGACAGGTACACGCACAGGCAGACGAAAATGTCTGAGATTGGGGGCAGTATAAATTTGGGTGCTGCGCTATAGCATAGCGCTATGACGCGTCATAGTACCGTTACTTCTATGATACTGCCACATTGCTATGACGCGTCATAGCACCGGTAAACATCCGCACGCTCTTATAATAGCTATGTCACCGCAATTCAGCCATGGCATAGTTCGCGTGA
>PCRZ01000027.1:0-7532 GCA_002772205.1 Candidatus Jorgensenbacteria bacterium CG23_combo_of_CG06-09_8_20_14_all_54_14
AACGCCTGGTTCGCCCCAGTGCGCGCCTGCCGGAAAATCCACCAAAAGATGGCGACCATGACGATGACGGGGAGAAGCGCCGGCACGAGGATACCCATCCAATATTTCGCTCCGCTCTCGTCCGCCATTGAGAACGCGACGCCCTGGAGCGACTCGGCGGAGACGCCATAATTCTTGAGCGTTTCCACGAGCCCCGCCTCCGTTTCCTTTTTGGAAGTCGCGCGGGAGCCGTCCTTCATCACCGCCTTAATGTCGTTGCCCGCCACAGTGAGCTGTTTCACGTTCCCCGCGGTGATGGCTTTCGCGAGCTCATCAAGGGAAAGGATTTTCGTCCCTCCGCCGCCGGAGGTCCCGGTGAAAAGCGAAAACAGCACCGTGACGAAAAGGAGCACGGTAACGGCGAGGAGAAGGCGCTGGGTAAGTTGTTTCATAGCGCGATGCGAAACTACAAACGCGATGCGAAACTACAAATTCATCCGAATCTACAAATTACTACGAACCCGTTTATGCCCATTCGCAAGATTTGCATAATTCGCACTATATTCGTAGTATCAGCATAAATCCGCCATAATCAGCGTCAATCCGCGTTTAGCAAAACAATTCGGATCCATTCAGAGCGTTCGGATGGGTTCGTGGTTTTGGGTCGCGTTTTATTCCTTCAACTTCAGCACCAATCGCCGCTCCGCTGGTTTCACGTCCTGCACCACAAAGCCGTAGGACTTCCCCAGCGCCACCTTCCCTTTCATTTCCTCCACGCTCCCAAACTCGGTCACGTGGAGCTGACCCTGGAGGTCCCCCACGGTGACGATGGCGCCAAACGGGTTGAAGCTGTACACGGCGCCCATGACCTCCTGTCCCACCGCGAACCGCTCCGCAGCGTCCGCCCACGGATCCGCCTGGAGTGCCTTCAGAGAAAGTGATATCCTCCCGTCCTTGATATCGGCGATCTTCACCTTCACCACGTCGTCCACCTTCACCACCTCCTTCGGATTTTCCACCACCCGGTGCGAAAGCTCGGAGATGTGAATCAAGCCCTCTAGGGCTGGGTTGTCGGTGAACCGCACGAAGACCCCGAAATCAGCCACCCCCGAGACGATGCCTTCCACCACCTGCCCCACCTCGTAGTTCTTCACGAGCTCGCGAGTCGAAACCTCCATCGCCTCCCGTTCGGAGAGGATGAGTTTCTCGGTGCGGGGATTCGCGTCCAGAATCTTCACCATAATCTCCTCCCCCACGAGTTTTGCGAGCGCCACCCCGAGTTCGCTCCGTCCCTCGGGCGCTATCTTCGGATAGTGTTCGCCCCCCAGCTGGGAGACGGGGAGGAACGCGGGGAGCCCAGCCACTTTGGTGGTCACCCCACCTTTATTGAAACTGGTAATTTTCACCGCGAACGGTTCCCCTTTTTCCTGAAGTTCCAACACCGCCGCCCACGCCTTTTGTCGCCCCGCCTCGGCGAGGGAGAGTTCCACAAGACCTTCGTCGTTATCCACCGCTATTACCTTCGCGTGCACCTGATCACCCGGTTTCAAACCCTTCACCGCCTCGCGCGCCGCGAGGAGCTCGCCGCGGTAGACGACCCCCACGCCGAACTTCCCGAGGTCCACGAGGAGGCGCCGGGCGCCCTTCTCAAGCACTGTTCCATCCACGAGGTCTCCGGGTTTCAAAAGCGCAAAAGCTGCCGGCTCGTTTTTTATGAGCTGGGTGAGCAATGTGTTGGGTGATTTGGTAGCCATACTGGTTAATCAGTTACTTGGTTAGTTGGTTACTTAGGCCACTTAGCCAGTTGAGCATACCTTGGGTTGGGCGCGGACGTCAAATTTTAGTCAGCACGGGATCAATCCCGTTAGAGACAGGTCGCGCGCCGCGACCGTAATACGGCGGTTTTTTACCATTGAGCGTTACTTTATTTTTTGAATGTCAGATAGCATAAAATCATTTTAGTTGTCTCTAACGGGATTGAAAAAAACGCAAAAATCAGCCATACTGATACGGTAATGGTCATCACCTACCACGGCGGCAACTATGTGAAGATACAATCCGGGGATTTCACCATGCTCGTGGACCCCACCGACCAGCGCTCCTTCAAGAGAGCGCAGCTCGTGCTGAACACCGTTCTCCCACCCGTCCTTGAAACAGGAGAGGAACGAGAAAAACTTCTTGAGATGCGGGAACCGCTCTGGATTGAGCATGCGGGCGAATATGAAATGGGCGGGGTGGAGGTGCGCGGCATCCCCACGGGTGAAGAGGGGGGGCGGACGCACACCGCCTACCGCGTCACCGTGGACGGCATCACGCTCGGCATCCTCGGATTCCTCATGCGGGAACCGGAGGCAAAGGTACTCGCCGAACTCGCCGACCTGGACATCCTCTTCGCCCCCGGCGGGGGAAAACCGCTCATCGCGCAGAGTGCCGCCGCGAAGATAGTACGCCAGCTCGAGCCGGGCATCATCATCCCCACACTTGCCAAAGACGTCGGCCCTTTCCTCAAGGAACTGGGCAAGGCGAAGCGCCCCGCCGAGGAAAAGCTCACCGTGAAAAAAAAGGACATCGTTCCCAAAGCGATGGCGGTCCATTGCCTCTCTACATAGCAGCATGGCCTCGCTCTTCTCAAAACAGGGAATGCTCCGCGCACACCTTCGTGAGATCCAGCGCGCTCCAGAACGAAAACGGAAATTCTTGTTCACAGTCGCTTCCGCGGCGACCATGGTGGTCGTGGTAACGCTCTGGGTAATTTACTTAAACCTCACCATACCCGCTTCGGAGGAAAACCAAAAACCAGCAACCGCCAAGGGGGAGGAACTGGGGGCGGGCGATACCTTCGGGGAAACGCTGGGGAGGGGATTTTCGGCAATCTCCGGCGACATGGCGGAAGAATGGAAGCGCGCGAAAGCAACGGCGGACGAGTCATTCCGCACCCTCCGCGAAACCCTGGAACGCAAGAACCAATTCACTTTTGAGGCGAGCACCTCCACGCCCACTTCCACGCCGCCCGAGTCTTTCGACTATAAGCTCAAGACCGAAGGGTCCACCGCCGAGGGGCTTGCCCCGAGCGACGCCGAGGGGCTCATGCCGGTGCCGCCGACGCCGCTCCCCAAAGCGCCCGCGAAATAAACGTTGATCGGGCGTCTAGCGAGCCGCACGCCGAACTATGAAAAAAGAAATTCCCAAACATGACCGCATAGAGGCGCAGGAGATCACCAAGGAACTCCGCGAATCGTACCTTGACTACGCGATGTCGGTCATCGTTTCGCGCGCGCTCCCCGACATCCGGGACGGCATGAAACCCGTGCAGAGACGTATCCTCTGGGCGATGTGGGACGACGGTCTCACGCACAGCACAAAGTTTCGGAAGTCAGCGAACGTCGTTGGCACTGTCTTGGGCCGCTACCACCCGCACGGCGACATGGCGGTCTACGACGCGATGGCGCACATGGCGCAGGATTTTTCCCTTCGCTACCCGCTTGTGGACGGTCAGGGTAACTGGGGTTCGCTCGATGGCGATGCGCCGGCGGCCATGCGGTACTGTGTCACAGGAGATACTCTCGTTGTTACCGACCGCGGACTCGTCCATATTTCGGAAGCCTCGGAACATAGGGGAGAAAAAATCTCAATAGCGGTGCTCTCGAAAGACGGAATCGTTAACCGAGCGAGCAAATGGTTCGACAGTGGTGAACACCCAACCATTAAAATCACTACCAACCGCGGCTTCACCCTCCGTGGAACCCATAACCACCCAATCCTCACTTGGACCGAAGACCCGCGCACTGGCGCACCCACGTTCCGATGGAAACTGCTCGGCAACATTGAGGAGGGTGACATTGCTGTCATCGACCGCACCGCAGACCTCCTCTGGCCAGAGCAGGAGGTAGACCTTATACGCTTTTGGCCGGAGGTGCGAGAAAGGCGCAAGCAAAAAACGCTCCCCGCCCACCTCGACGAAGATCTCGCTCACATCCTCGGCGCACTCATCGCAGAAGGTTCGATCAAGGAAAAGGAAATAGAATTTTGCAACAGCGACGAAACGTGGATAGAGGAATTCAAGGAGCGGTGGGGTCGCGTATTCCCAGATTGCCGCCTCCATGAATTCAAACGATCACCTTCCTCGTTCGGCAAAAAACCCTACACCACACTCGAGATCCACTCCACCCATGTGGTTGAGTTCCTTCGAAATATTGGCCTCGCGCCGGTAAGGTCTGCGATGAAAGAAATCCCTCAGCTCATCCTCCAATCTCCAAAGGTAGTGGCCGCCTCATTCATCCAATCGCTTTTCGAGGGAGACGGGGGCGTCAGCTACAGCGGGAAGATGACAGAGTTGAGTTTCATCTCCACCAGCGAATCACTGGTGAACGTCCTTCAAATTCTCCTCCTACGGTTCGGTATTGCAGGTACCAAACGGAGGGATACTCTCCGGGAGACATGGAAGCTCTATGTGCGCGATTTGAGGAGCTACCGCCTGTTCCAGGATCGCGTCGGTTTCGTCTCTGCCCAAAAGAAAGGGAAACTCGCGGCAACGATCGGCCGTCTCTCGAAAGAATATTCAGCCACGGACTATGTCCCGTTCCTCGCAAACGCCACCCGCCGTGAGCTCGCTCACCCCTACGCGCAACGCTCGTTTGCGCTCAAGCACAACTTCGACCGGTACGCCACACTCACCGAACACCGCGCCGCGATCCTAACCCTTGTAGCTCCCGGGGCAAGGGCTCGGTACACCGAGTTGTTCAGCTCGCTGCTCGAAAACCACTATCTCTTCGACGCGGTCGTGAAGAGGGAAACGGAAGGTACGCAGAGAGTGTACTCAATAAAAGTTGAGAGTGAGTGCCACTCATTCGTTGCCAACGGCTTCGTCAACCACAACACGGAGGCGCGCCTCACGAGGGTCGCCGAGGAACTTTTGACCGACATTGAGAAGGACACCGTGGACTGGGCCCCCAATTACGACGCGACGCGCGAGGAGCCGAAATATCTCCCAGCGCGGCTCCCAAACCTGCTCCTGAACGGTGCCGTGGGGATCGCGGTCGGCATGGCTACCTCCATCCCGCCCCACAACCTCGGGGAGGTCGTGGACGCCATCACCCACCTCGCCGCACACCCAGACGCCTCCATCGCCGACCTCATGAAGTTCATCCCCGGCCCCGATTTTCCCACCGGCGGCGTCATCTACGACCGGAAGGCAGTGGGGGAAGCGTACGCCACCGGCAAGGGTTCCATCACCATCCGCGGCGTCGCGGAAATCCAAGAGCGCGCCCAGTCGCGCGGCGCGTTCCAGATCGTGGTTACGGAAATTCCCTACCACGTGAACAAATCGGATCTCGTGACCAAGATCGCCGAGCTCGTGCAGGGAAAAAAGATTGAGGGTATCCGCGACCTCCGCGACGAGTCCGATCGCGAGGGGCTCCGCATTGTGATAGACCTCAAAAGTGACGCGGCTCCCCAGAAAATCCTGAACCAGCTCTACCAGTACACCGAGCTCCAGAAAAATTTTTACTTCAACATGCTCGCCCTCGTGGACGGCATCCAGCCGCAGGTGCTTTCCCTGAAAGAGGTGCTCGCGGCGTACCTTGAGCACCGCACGACGGTCATCCGCCGCCGCACCGAGTTCGATCTGAAGAAAGCCGAAGAGCGCGCCCACATCCTCGCGGGGCTCGTGAAAGCGCTTGACGTTATTGATAAGGTAATCGCCACCATTAAGAAATCAAAGGACCGCGAGGCCGCCAAAGCGAACCTCATGAAGCAGTTCGCGTTCACCGAAGTGCAGGCGAACGCCATTCTGGAGATGAAACTTCAGACGCTTGCGGCGCTCGAGCGCGAGAAGCTGGAGGCGGAACTCAAGGAGAAATGGAAACTCATCGCCGAATTCAAATCCATTCTCGCCCACCCGAAGAAGATTACGGACCTTGTCCTCGGCGAAGCGGCGGACCTCAAGGGGCGGTTCCCGAGCCCCCGGAAAACGCGGGTGGTGGTTTCGGGCCTCACGGAATTCCGCGAGGAGGACCTCATCGCCAAGGAAGAGGCGGTTATCATCCTCACCGAAGACGGGTATATCAAGCGGCTCCCGCCGACCTCATTCCGCGCCCAGCGCCGCGGCGGGAAAGGCACCATCGGCTTTGAGCTCAAGGAGGAGGACCAGATCCGCCAGATCCTCTCCGCCTCCACCCACGCGAACGTCCTCTTCTTCACCGACCGCGGCAAAGTGTTCCAGACCAAGGCGTATGAAATCCCGGTGGCCGCGCGGACCGCGAAAGGAAAACTCGTCCACAACTTCCTCGCCATCCCGCCGGGGGAGCGCATCACCGCGATGGTGAGCTATGAGGAAAAGGGGAGCGCGGAACGACGCAGATCAAGTGCGGATAAACGTGGATCGGATATCAGCGTGAATCAGCGTGATGATCAGCGTGAATCAGCGTATTTGGTAATGGCCACGAGCGGAGGCCTCATTAAAAAGACGGCACTCAAGGACTTCGTGAACGTGCGTCGGAACGGCATCATCGCTCTAAAACTCAAGGGCAAAGACGCGCTCCGCTGGGCCAAGCTCTCATCGGTGTCCGATGAGATGATCATCACGACCGCGAAGGGGCACTCCATCCGCTTCCGCGAAAAGGAGGTGCGGGTGATGGGGCGAGCCGCCGCCGGCATCAGGGGCCTGCGGCTCCGCCCGGGCGACACGGTGGCTGGACTTGATATAATAAGTAAGAACTTAGAACTGAAAACTGAAAACTTAAAACTACTGACGGTCTCGGCGAACGGTTTTGCAAAGCAAACGCCGCTCAAGGGATACAAACTGCAGCGGCGCGGAGGCGGCGGGATTCTCACTATGAAGGCCACCGGGAAAACAGGTCCCCTAATCGCGGCAATGGTCGTCGGTGAAGAAGTGGAAGAGGTGCTCGCGTTCTCGTCCAAAGGCCAGGCGCTCCGGACAAAACTCGCTGATATCCGCGTCGCCGGACGGGCCACGCAGGGAGTGAAAATTATGAACCTGGAGGCGGGGGATAAACTTATCGGAATTGTATGTTTATAAATCCGAAGCACAAAACAGAAAATTCGAAATCCGAATATCGAAATCCGAAACAAATTCTAAATTCAAATGTTTCAAACTCTCGTTTGTAAATTTTCCCCGTTTTCTCCGTTTGTTTCGTATTTCGAATTTCGTGCTTCGTGCTTTTCTCCCATGCTTTTCGATATTAGAATTTCGAATTTAACCTAACCATGCCCGTAAACTTTACCAAAGGACAACTCATCATTGGCGGCGCCGTTGCTCTCATTATCATCCTCCTCGGCCTCATTCTCGCCGGCGTGCTCCCGGGTTTGAGGGGAACCAGCGGACCGGTAAGCGTGAGTAGCGCCCTCGCTATGTGGGGGCTGGATCGCACCGAGGCCATTGAGCCGGCTATCCAAAATTTCGAAACGCTTTACCCCAACGTCACGGTGACCTACCGCGGTTTCACGGATGCCGCGAAGTATTGGCAGGCGCTATTGGACGCGCTTGCGGCGGGCCGCGGTCCCGACATTTTCGCGGTGGAGAACCGCGACGTGCT
>PCRZ01000027.1:7541-8589 GCA_002772205.1 Candidatus Jorgensenbacteria bacterium CG23_combo_of_CG06-09_8_20_14_all_54_14
TCCCTAAGGTGGTGGAGCAGGACTTCGCGCCCCAAGGCGTGATCTACGGGCTCCCGCTCTCCATTGACACCCTCGCGCTCTTCTACAACCGAGACCTTTTTGACAAGGCGGGGGTGGCGCTCCCTCCCGCGACGTGGGAAGAGTTTCAGGCGATGGTACCCAAGTTTGTGCAGGTTGACGGCAGCGGAAATGTTATCCGGGCCGCCGCGCCTCTCGGGGGTTCCATGAAAACGGTGGATGAGGCCGCCGACCTCCTCTCGCTCCTCATGCTCCAGACGGGGACCAAAATGGTGGCGCCCGACCTCACTCAAGCGACGTTTGACTCCGACGAGGGCGCCCAGGCGCTCCGCTTCTATACGCAGTTCGCGGACCCCAGGAGCAGTGTCTACACGTGGAGCGATTCACTTCAAAAGGCGGACCACCTATGGGCCGCGGAGCAACTCGCGATGATATTCAAGGATAGTTCTTTCATCACGGAGATGAAATCAAAGAATGCGTTCCTTGAATACCGCGTCGCCCCTATGCCGCAGCCGGGCGCCGCAAAAATTCCCGTGGCTTACCCCCGCTATTGGGGATACGTGGTGGCGCGCCAGAGCCGCGCCGCCAATCTCGCCTGGCAGTTCGTGGTTTCCCTCACCACCAATGTGGATGGAGCGCGGCAGTACGCCGTTGCCGCCCGCCGCCCGCCCGCGCTCCTCGCCCTGAAGTCAATTTTTGAGAACGATCCCGAACTCGGCGCCTTCGCGAACCAGATGCTCACCGCGCGCTCGTGGGCGGAGCCGGACCCCGATGCTATCCAAACCATCTTCTCTGATATGATCGTCCGGGCCGTAGGAACCACCGACCGGATCACCGACATCCTCCGGGACGCCGCAGGGCAGGTGACACAACTGTTAATGACGTATAAACTGTAAAATTCGGAGCACAAAACAGTAAATCCGAAATTCGAATATCGAAATTCGAAACAAATTCTCCGCCAAAGTCGTGCTCCAGAGGCGCATCCGCCTTAGGCGGAGATCAGCCTTCGGCTGAAAAATCCTAAATTCAA
>PCRZ01000008.1:0-7415 GCA_002772205.1 Candidatus Jorgensenbacteria bacterium CG23_combo_of_CG06-09_8_20_14_all_54_14
GGCCACGCAGGCAGGGGCTTTCCCTGCCTACCGGCAGGCAGGCTTGTCCGCGACCGCGGTCGGGGCGAAATGCGCCGTGCCCCGCAGTAATCCTTGCTTTACTACCGGGGTTCGGACTAATTTAAGAATACTGCACCACAATTTGACTTTTGTTTTGTAATTCGCGTAGTTGTGTGGGTATGGGGCGATAATCCAGTACCCCAGAGGGGCCTGAAAGGTTGTAACGCCAACGAAAATGGTGTAACGTTACATCCGCCTGGAAACAAAACTAAGAACCATTCGTTTTAGGATATGAGAGAAGACGAGCAAAAGCTCATTCAAAAAGCACAAGGGGGCAATAGGGAGGCCTTCGGGGTGCTCTACGACCACTACCTCCCGCAAATATACCGATTTGTGCTCCTCAAGGTGGGGCTGCGCGAAGATGCCGAAGACCTCACCCACCGCGTGTTTCTCTCCGCGTGGGAACACATCCGCCGCTACGAACACCGGGGGTTCCCCTTCTCATCCTGGCTCTACCGCATTGCGGGGAACGCGGTCATTGACCACTACCGCACCACACGCCACCATCAGAACATTGATGCGGTGCCGGAAGAGATGCTCGCCGAGGCGGACACCACCAGCGAAACCGTGGATACTGCCCTCTCAGCGCACCGGGTGCGCGCAGTGCTCCTCAAACTTGAACCCGATCAGCAAAGCGTGCTCATTATGAGGTTCATCAACGATCTCTCCAATAAAGAAATTGCGGAAGCGCTCGGGAAAACGGAGGGGGCCGTGCGGGTTATCCAGCACCGGGCCCTGAAACAGCTCAAGAAACTTGCCGATGTATAACGATCTCATCTCACAATTGAAAATTTTAAAAACCATCGCGCCCGAGGAAAGGTTTGGGCGGCGTTCGCGCGCGCTCATTCTCTCCCACCCCGCGGAGCGCCCGCGCCTCACCCCCTGGTTCCAGCTTGCGGGGGCACTCGCCTTCGCCGCGCTCATCCTCGTTTTCTCCCCCCTCTTTCCATCGGCCCAACCGGTGCTCTCTTCTTCCATGGACCCCGCGCGGCTTGCGGACGAATTCAACAGTTTCCCCGTGAACATCCAGCTTGATGAAATCCGCTACCAGCATGGCGCGAATCTCACCGTGGCATCGGCGATGAACGAGGTTACGGACACCCGCACCCGGCACCTGAACGCCGCCACCCTGAACGCGGAGGTTCCCACGCTCCCCGCCGATGAAGACCAGGCGAGAAATCATATCAACCAGCTCCTCGACGAGGCAACCCGCTAATGCTATGAAAAAATACATCGCCATTTTCATCGCGGCTGCCTTCATATGTTCCCTCGCCGGCGCGAGAATCGCTGCCGCCGCGACGCCCTCGCCGGTCGAGAAAGCCATTGAGGGCGTGAAAGATAAACTCAACGCTCTCGTGAATGCCAAGGATGAGCAGAGCCCCGACGAGCTCGCTTTCCGCGTAGATACCATGAAGAAGGTTATTGAGTTCTCCATCGCGGAGGCCAACGACCTTAAGGTAAAGCTCCTCACTGTTGAGATAGGAAAGGAAGCTAAACCGTGGCGGGACGCCACCGTGGAAAAACTGAACGATGCCCTTGCACATTACGCCGACGTAAAAGGAAACCTCGAGGATGTGGAACAAACGATAGACCTCGGGGGGGTGAAAGCAATGGCACAGGAGTTTAAGGAGTGGCGCACCGCCTATCTTATCTCCACCGCAGATGTGGTGCGCGATTTCCTCCTCATTTCCCAGGAGGGCAATGCGATTGAAACCGCAAAGAAGCGGGCGCAAAAAATCGGCGAGGATGTTCAAAAGCTCAAGAACGCCAAGTATAAAGTGGCAAAAGATCTCTCCCCGCTCCTTGATAAGGCGAATGGCCTTGTGGGAGAAGGGGTGGAGTTGAATGAGACTGCACGCGCCCGTTTCTGGGAAGAGTTTATCACCCCGCTGTCTGCAACCTCCGCCACGGGTGCCGCTTCAGACACCACTGCACCGGTGATTACTGATGTGCAAATGAGCACATCAACTGCGACAACGGCAACAATTACTTGGACCACAGATGAAGCCGCTTCCTCAATAGTCCAGTATGGTTTAACTTCAAGTTACGGTTCTTCTGAAACCACCAGCACTCTTGCGACTTCTCACTCTATTAACTTGACTGGTCTTACGAGCAACACCACCTACCATTTCCGCGTGAAATCAACTGATGCTTCAGGTAATACAGGGACATCACCAGACAATATATTTGCAACTTTAGTTGACAACAGCACCGAGGCGACGAGCATGGCGGCCGCGGTTCCCCTTCCACCGTCAATAAGAGATTTGGTAAAGGCGTCTCTCGCGAAAGTGAGGGAGGCATACCAGGTCTTTATTGAAATGAGCGTCTTGGTGAGGAAGGCGCCCTATCCCTCTTGATGGTTCGGGGCAACCCCAGAATACTATTGAAGGGCAACCAAAACCCCTCCGACTTGTGTCGGAGGGGTTTTGGTTTTATGGCCGAGGTACATCACCTCTATCTACTTTACTGCTTCTTTCAAAAGCTTTCCTGCGCGGAATTTCGGTTTTGTTGAAGCGGCAATCTGGATCTTTTCCCCCGTCTTAGGATTCACTCCCATCCGTGCCGCGCGCTTGACCACGCGGAAAGTGCCGAATCCACTGATGCCAATCTCCTCGCCACGCCCTAAGGTTTTCACGATAGTGTCAAATACCGCCTCCACCGCTATCTGACTTTGCTTCTTCGTCTCAATCCCTGCGGCCTTCATCACTGCCTCCACCAATCCGTCTTTTTTCATACTCAATGTCGCTTAAATATTTTTTCTGTTCGACCTTTTACGCGTTGATGGGAGTATACCATAGAAAGGTAGGTAAATACAGTGTTCCGCACCACCCTACCGGGCGTACCCGGTAGTAGAAACTCGACCCTTCTAGGGTAGACCGCTTTCAGCGGCAAGTCGAGTTTTCCCTGCCTGCTCCGATTTGAGTCCTCGGGACTCTCATCGAGAGTCTCGGGACCGGCAGGCAGGACTACCGGGCGTACTCTACCGCCTTTACCTCCCTGATCACCGTCACTTTGATCTCGCCCGGGTACTGGACATCAGCCTGGATTTTTCCCGCAATCTGCTTGGCAAGCTCAAAAGCGCCGAAATCATCTATCTTTTCCGGCACCACGAACACCCGCACCTCGCGCCCCGCGGAAACCGCGTAGGCCTGCTTCACCCCCTCAAAGGTTTTCACGGTGTTCTCAATATCCTGGAGCCGCTTCAAATATTTCTCCAGCGTGTCCCGGCGCGCCCCCGGGCGGGCGGCGGAGATGGCATCGGCGGCAGCCACCACATAGGACTCCGGCGAGGAGAAGGGGAATTCCTCGTGGTGCGCCTCCATAGCGCCAATCACCTTCTCCTCCACCCCGTACTTCTTCAAAAGCTTGCGCCCCAGCTCCACGTGGGTCCCCTCCACATCGTGGTCAATCGCTTTGCCGATGTCATGCACGAGCGCTGCTTTTTTGGTGATAGTGACGTTCAACCCCAGCTCCGAGGCGATCATCCCGGCGATGTGCGCCATCTCCACGGAGTGCTGCAGCACGTTCTGGCCGTAGCTCGTGCGGTAGTTCAAACGCCCGAGGAGTGCCACGATCTCCTTGGGAAGATCAAGGATCCCCGTCTCAAAAGCGGCCTCCTCGCCAACTTTCTGAATGTGCGCCTCCAATTCCATTCGCGCCTCTTCCACCTTCTCCTCTATCCTCGCAGGCTGGATGCGCCCGTCCTTCATGAGTTTTATGAGCGCTATTTTCGCGAGCTCGCGGCGGAGGGGATCGAACGAGGAGAGGATGATGCTCTCCGGCGTTTCGTCCACGATAACCTCCACGCCGGTCAGGCGCTCGAAGGCCCGGATGTTGCGCCCCTCGCGGCCGATGATCTTACCCTTGAGCTCCTCGTTGGGAAGCTCCACGGCGGTCGTGGTCACGTCCGCAATGTGGTCGCGCGCGTAGCGCTGAATGGATGAGGTAATGATCTCAAGCGATTTTTTCTCTATCTCATCCCGCCGCTCCTTCTCAAGCCGCGTGAGCGCTTGCCCTATCTCCTCCCGGCTGGTCTCCTCCAGTTCGCGGAAGAGGCGCTCTTTCGCCTCATCGCGGGAAATGCCGGAGAGCGACTCGAGCTCCTTGACCGCGCGCTCTCCCTGGGCGCGCACTTCCGCCTCAAGCCCCTGAATTCGCTCGAGTTCCCGCTTCACTTTCGCCGCTTCTGCTTCAAGGGAAACGCGTTCTGCCTGCACTAAATCCTCCTTGCGCGCGATGCGCTCCTCCAGGTGGCGGAGTTCCTGTTTGCGCTCCCGCTCCTCGCGTTCAAAGTCAACGAGGATGGATGCGGCCTTCTCCTTGGCCGCCACGACGATCTCTTTGGCTTCGGCTTCAGCGGCAGTGCGCCCTGCCCGGATGCGATACTCGAGAGAGGTTCCTAAACGTTTGGCGACCCAAAGCCGCAGGAGGTATCCCGCCCCCCCCACGGCAAGCGCGGCAATGCCGAGAAACCACAGTGGCTGTGGCATGGTATGAAATATTTTCGTTTTGCGGTGTGTATGTCATCGACGTTTTGTATGACGGTAAAAGTATACCCCGCGAGCAGCTTGCGCGCAAGCACAACCGATGAGACAGCCGTCAAAAGCCATTACGTGCCTAGTCTGTTCGTTGCGCCGCAGCATTATAAAAAGGCTGGAAAGGGAGTGGAAGGGAAATGTGGAAATGCGTGGAAAAATTATATCATTTTCAACGGTCGTTGAAAGTGATATAATTCTTAAGCATTAAGCAGAAGATATTTTATTACTTTTTCATCTCCACAAGTAGACAACTGCCTATGGCGCTAAGCGACGACATTCTCACTATTCTCTTCAGCTACTCAGCTGGTTACAAGCGGATGCGGCAATCACTGCTCGGCATCCAAACTTCAAGTCACTCGCGGAAAACCCACCGGATAAAAAATCAGACGCTTTATCTCACCCTTGCAAGGTTGAAAAAACGCGGCTTGGCGGCTAAAAAAGATAATATGTGGGCTATCACCGCTAAAGGCAAAAAACATCTAAAAGAGAAATCGGAACGTTTTCTCCCCTGCCACCGACAGCCCGGTGCGCCGCAGCGACGCGAGAGAAATATGATCGTCGCATTTGACATCCCCGAGCAATATCACTGGAAACGCGACTGGCTGCGGATCGAGCTGTCGCTTTTGGGATTCTCACCGATCCAGAAAAGCGTGTGGCTGGGTCCCGCGCCGCTCCCGAAAGATTTCATCAAGAACCTCAACTCAATGGAGATTCTCGAATACATCAAGTTCTTTGAGGCGAGGGAGAGAGATATTGTGTAGGGGGCGGGTGCGTAAGCTACGCATACACAGGTAAGCGCCGCCACCACTTCAATATTTAAATAGATTATACAGAGTAATTGATATTGATAGATATTGATAGGAAAAGAAAAACTATATCACTTTCAACGGTCGTAGAAAGTGATATAGTTTTAAGGATTTAAGGAAACAAGGGAGCCGGAAAGTTCCACAACAAGCGATTTTTTAGTAAAATGGTGTGGTGAATCCCGTTAGAAGTAACAAAACTTATTATCTCTACCCTACACTTATGGATATAAAATATCAGTTGAATAAAAAGCCGTGTTCTTTACGGTTGCCTGCGGCAACCTACTTCTAACGGGATGAAGCACACCGTTGTCCTCGCTATCTTAGACGGCTGGGGGGTGGGGAGCCCCGACCAATCCAACCCCATCTACGCCGCCGCGCCGGAAACCATCCGCACCATAGAATCCGATTTCCCATCGGGAGCCCTCCAGGCCTCCGGCATCACCGTGGGACTCCCATGGGAAGAGGGGGGGGACAGCGAGGTAGGGCACCTCACGATCGGCGCGGGGAAAGTAATCTACCAGCACTTCCCTAAGATCTCGCTCGCGATCACGAGCGGGGAATTTTTCAAAAACGGGGCGCTCCTGGGCGCTTTCGCGCACGCCCGCGCGCACCACTCCGCCGTTCACCTTGTGGGACTTTTAACCGCCGGGAATGTCCACGCTTCCCTCACCCATCTCTACGCGTTGGTGGAAATGGCGAAGCGGGAATCCTGCTCCGCGCTCTTCCTCCAACTCATCACCGACGGGCGCGACAGCCCGCCGGAGTCCGCGGGCAATCTGGTGGGCGAGGTACAGAAAAAACTTCAAGCCGCGGGAGGCGCAGGGGAGATCGTGAGCGTGGTAGGACGTTACTACGCCATGAACCGTGACGGGCACTGGGACCGCACCGCGAAGGCCTACGCGCTCTTCACCGAAGGGGCGGCGGCCCGCCCCCTGGGAGAGGCGCTCACGCGGGCCTACCGCAAAAATTTGAACGACGAGTTTATTGAGCCCACGACCCTCGGCGCCCCCCACCCCATCCGCGACGGGGATGCGGTCATTTTCTTCAACTTCCGCGAGGACAGCATGCGTCAACTCGCGCAGGCGTTTGTGGACCCCGCGTTCAACCAGTTCCCCCGGAAGCCGCTCCAGGAGCTCTATGTAGCCACCATGACCGGCTACCACGAATCGTTCCGGCGGGTGCCGGTGGCGTTCCCCACTGAGCCGGTGGAATACCCCTTAGGGCGGGTGCTCGCCGATCACGGCAAAGTCCAGCTCCGCATCGCCGAGACCCAGAAATACGCCCACGTCACCTATTTCATGAACGGCTTCCGCGACGAGCCGTTCCCCAATGAGTACCGTGTTCTCATCCCTTCTATGGAAACCATGCACCCGGAGGAACAACCCGAAATGATGGCGCACACTATCACCGACCGGGTCCTTGAGGCGCTCTCCGAGGGCTCCTTTGACTTCATTGTGATGAACTACGCGAATCCGGACATCATCGCCCACACCGGAAATTACGACGCGACACTCCAAGCGGTGCGGGTGGTGGATAGAGAGCTGGGGCGTCTCCTCGCGGCGGTGCGCGCGGGGGACCATGTACTCATCATTACTTCCGACCACGGGAATGCAGAGTCGGTTCAAGACCTCCAGACCGGCGAGCGGGAAACACGACACAACACGAACCCCGTCCCCTTCTATCTCGTGGGGAATGCCTTTGCGGGGATCGCGCCGCGTAACCCCGGCGGGCGCCTGCAGGTCATCGGGCTCCTCGCTGACGTCGCCCCCACCATTCTTGAGCTCATGGGGATCCCCAAGCCCGACGCCATGACAGGCGAGAGTTTACTGCGGCAACTCCTGTAGGGGAAATAAGCCAGTGTTTTTTCATGTGCAATTAGCCCACGGATGACACGAATGAAAAACCCTCATTTTATGGGGTTTTACTAGGTTCAACAAGTAAGTGCAACACTCTGGCATAATCCAGAGTATGCAATACCAACACTTTTCCATTGAGGAGCGGGAGCAGATCC
>PCRZ01000008.1:7454-8464 GCA_002772205.1 Candidatus Jorgensenbacteria bacterium CG23_combo_of_CG06-09_8_20_14_all_54_14
TCCGGGGTCGGTCTCCCGCGAAATCAGGCGGAACCTGCCGCACGAGAGGCACCGGTACACCCCGCGTCTCGCCCATGCGCGGGCGCTCGCCCACCGCCATTCCCGCGGCCGTACGGAACGCCTCAAGAATGCCGCCATCCGCGCATACGTGGTCGCCCACCTCAGGGAACGCTGGTCTCCCGAGCAAATCGCGGGACGCATCACTATTGATCTTGGAGAATGCATTTCCCCTGAAGCCATATATCAATACGTGTATGCCCAGATTTCTCCCGGCACCGGACTCGTGAAAGCGGGCTGTCTCGACCTCCGCCCGTACCTCCGCAGAAAGAAGAAGGGCCGCGCTCCCAAAGGGATGCGGCGGAGAGAAAAGCTCATCATCCCTGCCCGATTTGTGATCGATGCCCGCCCCGCTGAGGTCGTGGCACGCGTTCGTATTGGCGACTGGGAAGGCGATACCGTTGAGTCTGTTTCTCACAAGCCTGGGGTGAACACCCTCGTCGAGAGGAAGACGGGCCTCGTCTTCATCACGAAGCTCACGGGCAAGACAAGCGGAGCAACCCTTTTCGCGGTCGCCCGCCGGTTTGATTGCCTTCCTCCGCCGCTGAAACGCACCCTCACCCTGGATCGCGGACCGGAGAACCGACATTTCGAAGCGTTGGAAGCGCAGACTGGCGTGAGATGTTTCCTCGCTCACGCATATCATGCATGGGAACGCGGTACGAACGAGAACACGAACGGCCTCATTCGAGAATACTTCCCCAAGAAGACCGATTTCACTATCATACCCGAGGAGGAGCTCGCGTGTGTCGAGCGCGAACTCAACTCCCGGCCCAGGAAACGCCTGGGTTGGAAGACACCCTATGAAGCCATGAGTGTTGCACTTCAAGGTTGAATCTGCCCTTTTGGCGTTTGACAAACAAGGAATAGTATGCTATACTCCAAGCAGAAAGTGAAAGTTTCGCCTTGCCTAGCCAAGGTGTTTGAAAATCCGACTTCTGATGCTAGGTAGA